>CAZPVE010000055.1:0-6414 GCA_964589925.1 uncultured Aurantimicrobium sp.
TGGCTGCCGAGGAGTCGACCAGCTGGGGCGGCGTGACCGCACCCACCGAGGGCGGCGGACTGGGTTTCGGCTTCAAGTGGAACATGGGCTGGATGCACGACTCGCTTGAGTACATCCACACCGACCCGATGTATCGCTCGTATCACCACTGGGACATCACGTTCTCGTTCCAGTACGCGTTCAGCGAGAACTTCATCCTGCCGATCAGCCACGACGAGGTCGTGCACGGCAAGGGCTCGCTGCTGCAGAAGATGCCCGGCGACCACTGGCAGAAGCTCGCCAACCTGCGCGCTTATCTCGCCTTCATGTGGGGCCACCCGGGCAAGCAGCTGCTGTTCATGGGCCAGGAGTTTGGTCAGCCGTCAGAGTGGAACTCCGAGCGCGGCCTCGACTGGTGGATTCTCGACCAGCCCGTTCACCAGGGCCTGCAGAACATGGTTCGTCAGCTGAACCTGACCTACCGCGACACCCCCGCCCTGTGGGAGCGCGATGGTGATCCGGCCGGATTCCAGTGGATTGACGGCGCTGACAACGGCCGCAACATTGTGTCCTTCGTGCGCTACGACAACGCGGGCAACGCCGTAGCCGTGTTCGCCAACTTTGCCGGGCACCCGCACGGCGATTTCCACACCGGACTGCCGTTTGCGGGCACCTGGACCGAGATCTTCAACTCCGACGCCGAGCAGTTCGGCGGCTCGGGAGTCGGCAACTTTGGTTCGGTCGAGGCCGTGGCTGAGCCCTGGTCACACCTGCCGGCATCTGCAACGTTCACCCTGCCTCCGCTGGGCGTGGTGTTCCTCTACCGCCCCGCACAGGGCAAGTAGCGCCTCGAAACCTTACGGAATCTTGACCGAGGTCAAGTTCTCGGTGTATCCGAGCAGCTGAATCTTGTCTGCCGACCCAACCGGTGGCACATAGAAGAACAGCTGGATGCCATAGGTGGCCTTGACCGGGCGGTTCGATAGCTCAATTCCGGCCAGCGCCTTGAGCTCTCCCGCGAGCTTAAGGTCGCGATTTTGCAGGGGGGTGAACGTGGCGACCTCATTCATCTGAGTCGAAACGATTGCACCTGCCGACTGAGTGGCCAGAGCAATTGGCGCTGCTCCTTGGAGGTCAGCAAAAGTCACCTTGACATCTTTGTTTGTCGACTGCTGTTTGCGTTCATCGGCAATGGTCGCCAGCAGCGAGTCGCCCTCAACGCTAAATAGCGCGGAATACGTGCTCGTGACACCCTTGTTGAGCACGTCGCCGTACGCAACAGCCAGCTGGTTGGGGCTGAGCTTGAGCAACTTGGTGTCGAGCGCAACCAACGGGGTACCTACTGTTGCGGCAGCAACCTCCGGGGTGCGCTGTTTTGCCTCAAGGTTGACGATGTAAGAAACCTGGTAATTGGTTCGCGGGCTCTGCTGGGTCATCAAAACGGCCACAGTCGGAGCGGACTTATCTTTAGCCGACTCAATCGTTGACTGGACCATAACCAGAATCGATCGTGGCCACAGGTCGGTTGCTTGGGGCAGGAAAAGTTGTACCGGCGAGGTGGTGAACGACGGCAGCGCAGCAATCTTGGCGTTTGTCTTGCGCATCGCGTAATTGGCAAGTCGCTCCTCCAACGCCGCACCCGTCAATCGAGCACGAATCGCGCTGGCATCGTTGGCCTTGTCCGCCACAGTGATCGCGAGTGTGGTGCGAGTGAGGATGCCCGTGAGCTGCTCCTGCGTCACGACCGGCTGCGGCGAATCCGGAGATGCGCCGTTGGTTGACGAGGGGGTGGGGGTCGACGAGGTGGTAACTCCCGGCGAACTGCACGCGGACACACCTGCGAGGAGAAGTCCGCCAAGAGAGACGGCTACCAGAGCCTTGCCGCCACTAATCGCACGACGACCCTTGGACGGCCCGGAAATGGAACTCTTCGAACGGCCAAGCGAGCGACTGGGGCGTGGCGCCTTGGGCATGCGCTTTCCGCCGCGACGACGAGGGCCCTGACCGCGACGCATTCCATACAGCGCCCACAGGTAGAAGCCGATGCCAACAAGCAAGAACACGCCACCAGCGAGCATGAGGGTGTCGTCAGTCATCCACAAGAACTGGGGCTTGGGAAGCGGCCACACCACGGCGATGTTCGAGGGAGCCGGGCCAGTTCCGTCTCCGGCCACGATGACCGATTGATCCGGGGCGATGGTCAACGGAAGATTGACTTCATTGCCTTCAGCTGTTGCCTCACCCAGCCACATGTCAGAACCGGCCGGAGAAACGATGGTGCCGTCTTGCGCCGCAGCGGCTGTGGGTGAATCAGCGGTGCTTTGAGCGGCATCGATGGGCTGTGACGAGATCTTCTTTGTCGTCAGGTCTGCCGAAACGCGCGTATAGGTAGACCCGGCCAGCCATGCCTTGACGTCTCCCGTCTTGCCGAAGGCAGCAGTGTTGACGGCGGCACCCTCCGCGTGAATAACCTGCGATCCGGGGTGGAGGGCCAACACTTCGGGGTCAATGACGACATACGAAGATGTCGTGGCAGGAATGGCAACGGAGACAGAGTGCGGCCCCGTGAAGAACTTGAAAGTGAAGCCAAGAACCAGCAAGAGGGCCGCAATAGACAGCGACACAATCGTTGCGATAAAGCGCAAAAGACTTCTCCTGACGGTTTATAGGTCTCGTCAAAGATACCGGATGCCTCCTGAGAGAGCGCTCCACGAGCACCTTTCCAGGCGTCTTTAGGGGTCTTCAGCAACGCCATTAGACTGCAACGTAGGCTTTTTCGCCCCTGGGGGCAGTATCCGGAGTTTTTTCATGTCAGTCGACGAGAGCGAGTTTCCGCGGGTTTTTCGCGGCTACGACCAAGATGCCGTCGACCGCGCCCTGCTGCGCCTGCGTCGAGAGATTCTGAATGCCAAAACCGAGGTAGATCGCCTCACCATTAGCGTGAGTGAGCTGACGGAAGAGAACGAAACTCTCAAGTTGGAGAACTCGCAGGTGGGCAGGCCCACGTTTGCCGGGTTGGGTCACGCCCTCGAGTCCACACTTCGCTCCGCCCAAGAGCAGGCCGACGCCCTCCTCAGCCGCGCGGCCGCAGATGCCTTCAACTCGAAAAACGCCACCGAGCGCGAGCGCGCCACCCTTCTCGAAGCTGCACAGGCCACGGCTGCTCTCGTGACCAGCCAGGCTCAGACACGCGCCGACGAAACCGTTCAGGATGCCCTCGATCGAGCAGCGCAGATTGTCGAGGAGGCAGAGAAGAAGGCGGCCAAGGTCGTCGATGAGGCCATGCGCGACGCCGCAGACATTCGTCGCGACTCCACGACAGAGATCACCCGCGACCGATCCAACGCCGTGCGCGAGATCACCGCGATGAAGGCAGAGGCAGCCCGCGAAATTGCCGAGCTCAAGCTCGTTTTGACCAAGTCGGCAACGGCAAAGAAGACCGTCAACGTAAGCGACAAGGTGCTCGAGGTTCTGCGCCTGAGTGCCGACGCGGCCGCTCACCGCGATGAGGCCGAGCGTGAGTACCTCGCCAAGCACCAAGAAGCGGTGCACAACACCGAGCAATACCTCGAGGCCTCGCAAAACGAACTCGCAGAGCTCAAAGTGCATTTTGCCGTCGTCGAGCAAGCGGCCAAAGACCTCATGGCTCAGGCAGAGGCGCAGACCGCCAAGCTGCGCGACGCGGTTGACCAGCGCGCCCTCAAGCTGCTGGCCGAGGCCAACGAGCAAGCCACGAGCATCCTGGCCGCCGCCGCGCGCGCTGCCGCTGAGACCGCCCGTCAGGCAGAAGCGTCAGCGCAGCAGCGACTGCAGGAGGCGAACGCCGAGCGCGAACTGCTTGAGCAACAGATGCAAACGCTGAAAGATGTCGTATTGAAGGCTGAAAAGCCCAAGCCAACCCGCACCACCCGAGCAAAGGCGCCAGAGTGACCGCAGCAAAGAAACCCACCCCGGTCGCACAAGAGCACGCCGGCACACCGATGCGGTTGCAAAACCCGTTCCAGATCGGCCTTATCGGCACGCTCGGCGTGGGCCTGGGCATCCTGCTGATCATGGCGGTGTCGTCACTCGCCACGATTCTTACCTACATCGGGGCAGCGCTGTTCTTGGCCCTGGGCCTCGACCCGGCCATCGACTGGCTCGAGAAGAAGCGCTTCCCGCGCTGGGCGGCCATCCTGACGGTCGTCGTGGTGGTGCTGGCTGTCGTAGCCGGCCTGTTGGTGAGCGTCATTCCGCTGATCGTTGAGCAGGTTTCGGCATTCATCACCGGGCTGCCGGCGTTTATCGACTCCCTGGTTCACTCCACCTGGATTACCGACCTCACCAACACCTTCGGCGGCGTCATTGACTTCAACGCTTTGCTCAAAGAGGTCTCCAAGTTCTTGAGCGACCCCGCCAACATCTCCAAGATTCTCGGTGGTGCGCTGAACATCGGCATCGGCATTGCCAACGGATTCTTTGGCGTGATCATTGTGGTGATTCTGACGCTGTATTTCACCGCGTCACTCAAGCTGATCAAGCACAACACCTACAAGCTCGTGCCGGCATCCAAGCGCAACCGTTTTGTTGAACTCAGCGAGCAGATCACGCACGGCGTTGGTCGTTACGTGATCGGGCAGGTTCTGCTTGCCCTGGTCAACGGCATCTTGACCTTTATCTTCTTGAGTGCCATCGGCGGCAAGGCGTCCATCGTGTTTGCGTTCATCGCGTTCCTGCTCTCGCTGATCCCCCTCATCGGAACGCTCACCGCGTCGATCATCATCGTGGTGTCACAGCTCATCACCGCTGGCCCGCTCACGGCCCTGGTCGCGGCGGTCTACTACCTGGTCTACATGCAGGTCGAGGCTTATGTGCTCAGCCCGCGCATCATGAACAAGGCCGTCTCTGTGCCCGGTTCAATCGTTGTTATCGCAGCTCTCGCCGGTGGCGCACTGCTGGGTATTCTCGGCGCACTCATTGCCATTCCGGTGGCAGCATCCATCATCCTGATTGTGAAGGATGTCTTCATGCCGCTTCAAGAAAAGCGGTAGCGCCGCGAGCGTTAGCCGCCGCGGGCGTTAGCCCCAGCGAGCATTAGCCCAGCGGGCCATCCCACTCGGTAGGCAGTGGCAGGGCGCTCGGGTTGAGCTGAGCCACGACCTCGGTGAGCACGCGCCGCGTCTGGTTCTCCCCGACCCACAGGTGCTTGCCATCTTCCACATTGATGAGCTGGATGTTCGGCACGCTCGCAAAACGCTCGGCGGCCTCGGCCGGCTGCAGGTAGTCATCGTGCTCAGGAATGAGGGCGACCAGCTTGCGAGTCTCGCCAGCCCAGGCCGCAACCTCTTCGTCACTGGCCCGGTGAAGCGGTGGGGCCAACAGGATTGCCCCGACGATGTCGTGTTTGCGACCGTACTTGAGCGCGAGCTCGGTTCCGAATGACCAGCCCAGCAGCCACGGGTTCGGCAGCCCCGCATCCTTCACAAACTGCACGGCAGCGGCGACATCGAGTTCTTCGGTGACGCCCTCGCCGAAGACGCCGTCACTCTGCCCGCGCGGGCTCTTGGTGCCACGCGTGTTGAATCGCAGAACCGCAATGTTGGCCAGGGCGGGCAAGCGGCCCGACGCCTTGCGCAGGATGTGCGAATCCATGAAGCCGCCGGCCGTCGGCAGCGGGTGCAGTGTGATCAGTGTGGCCACCGGCTGCCCGTTCAGGGGCACAGAAATCTCGCCAACGAGGGTGAGACCGTCGGCGGTCTGGAGTTCAATGTCTTCGCGATAGGCAGGCAGCAGAATGCCACCCTTGATTTCTTCGCTCACGCTAACCAATCCTCCAACAGTGGGTGTGCCAGTGGCGGCGCGACTCGATGTCGGCCTGGTCCCCCAGGATGCCGTCTTGCCGCCAGACGGCCACGTGTGGCACGCCAGGCTCGATGTCGAGCGAGCATCCGGGGCAAATGTAGGTCTTAACCGCGTTGGCGCCAGAAATCGGCTGAACGGTCCAGGTGCCGTCCCGACGGGTTTCAGTGCGGCGGGCGCCGAAGGTCAGGCGTTCGACGTCGAGTGGCTCATAGGGTTGATCCCTCTTGGATGAGCGTCGCCGTGCCATGCCTCTAGCCTACGCGCGCACGCCCATGCGTCCGGCTTCGGGCACGTCAGGAAGCGCTAGTACCAGCCGTTTTCCTGAGAGTGGTTCCAGGCACCACAGGGGGTGCCGTAGCGGCCAGCGATGTAGCCCAGACCCCAGACGATCTGAGTCTTGGGGTTCGTGGCCCAGTCAGGGCCGGCCGAGGCCATCTTCGAGCCGGGAAGAGCCTGGGGAATTCCGTGGGCACCGCTGCTTGAGTTGTGCGCATACGCGTTCCAGTGGGACTCGCGATTCCACAAGCTCACCAGACAGTTGAACTCGCTGCCACCCCAGCCGCGCTGAATCACGAGCACATAGGCGATGGCCTG
>CAZPVE010000056.1:0-6409 GCA_964589925.1 uncultured Aurantimicrobium sp.
TGGTTCGCCCCGGCGACGAGCTGATCTCGCAGATCGCTCGCGGCGAGGCCTAAGCCTCATCACGATCAACCGCCTGCCCGAATCGGGTGGGCGGTTTTTCGTTGACCGTTAGGCCAGGGCCAACAGCGCGGCGGCGACGATCGCGAGCACCAGACCGATGGCCTGCACGCGCGCGATGCGCTCCTTAAGCAAGAAGGTCGCCAGCAGGATGGTCCCGGCCGGGTAGAGAGCCGCAAGGACCGCCATCACGCTCATGTTGCCGATGTGCAGGCCCGTCAAAATGATCACGTTGCCCGCGGTGTCGGCCACGCCGCAAAGCAGCGCGAGTTGCAGACCTCGACGCCAGTTGATTGTGCCGTGGTCGCCCACTACCATGTCGGCACGAGCTGCCTTGCCGGCGAACATCCCCCGCTTCTTCATCGCCGAAACGATGGCGGTCAAGATGACGACGACGGTCATGATCGACAGGGCCACGAAGCGGTTGGCGACGAACGGTGCGAATCCGCTGTCGGGCGGCGTCTGGTGCATACAGATCAAGTACAGGCCGATACCAATGCCGGCGAAGGTGGCAAACATCAATCCGCGTGCAGTCACCTTGGCCGCGTCTTTTTCGGGCACGAAGCCCACCAGAGCAACCGCAACCAAGGCGATGGCGATGGCGACGTAGGCGAGAGCCGAGAGCGTGTGCCCGGTGAAGAACTCCCAGGCCACGGGAACGATTGCCGACACGAGCGCGCCGAGCGGCGACAGGATGCTCATCGGCCCGATTGCGAGGCTGGCGTACAAAAAGAGAATGGCGAAGGTTCCGGCGAAGCCAGACAGCCCGCCCCAAAAGAGTGTCGTGCTGGTTGCTTGGGCGGCCCAGCTGCCGCCGAACAAGAAGAAGGCGCCGACGGCGGTGACAAGCCCAGCCATTTCAGAGAACCAGGTGATACGAATGGAGCCCAGGTATCGTGCTCCGAGTCCGCCAAAGAAGTCTGAGATGCCGTAGACAACGGCACCAGACAAACCGAGGATGACTGAAAGCACGATACAAGCCTAGGGTGGAGTCAGGGAAGGCACATCATGAGCAAAGAACCTCACCAGAGTGACGATGATCTCGACCTGCTGGGTCGTGAGCCACGGGTTGATCGCGAGGGACTCGCGCACCTCCTGCTGGGTCACTGGCCCGAAGTTCGCTTGGCCTCTCGAGCGCTCGCCGGCACTCCCGAGTTTCAGGGCATCCCGGGGCTGAGCAAAGAAGAACACCGTGCCCGCGTGCTTGGCCAGCTGGGTCTGCTGGTTCAGAACGGCCAGGTGCATCGAGCGTTCCCCAAGATCTTTGGCGGCCTCGACGACCACGGTGGAATGCTCGCCGGTTTCGAAGAGCTCATTGCCGCCGACCCTTCCCTGCAGATTAAGTCGGGCGTGCAGTGGGGTCTGTTCACCTCCGCGATTTTGCATCTCGGCACCGCTGACCACCACGCTCGCTACCTGCCCGACGCCCTCTCGCTCAAGACGCCCGGCATCTATGCGATGACCGAGACGGGCCACGGATCCGATGTCTCGGCCTTGGGCACCACCGCCGAATACGACCCGGCCACACACGAGTTTGTGATTCACACTCCGTTCCGCGGTGCGTGGAAGGACTACCTCGGAAACGCCGCTCTGCACGGTCGGGCAGCCGTCGTGTTTGCGCAGCTCATCACACAGGATGTGAACCACGGAGTTCACGCGTTCTACGTGCCGATTCGCGACGAGAGCGGAAACTTCTATCCGGGTATCGGCGGCGAAGACGACGGACTCAAGGGTGGCCTGAACGGCATCGACAACGGTCGTCTCCACTTCAACCAGGTTCGTGTTCCGCGGGTGAACCTGCTGAACCGTTACGGTGATGTCGCTGAAGACGGCACCTACACCTCGCCGATTGCCAGCCCCGGCCGCCGCTTCTTCACGATGCTGGGCACCCTGGTGCAGGGGCGCGTTTCTCTCGACGGGTCGTGCGTCAACGCATCCAAGATGGCGCTGCAGATTGCGGTTACTTATGGCAACCAGCGACGCCAGTTTGCCGGGCACGCTGGTCAAGAGACCGTGCTTCTCGATTACCAGCGTCACCAGCGCCGGCTCATCCCTCGCATTGCTACGACGTACGCGCAGGCGTTCGCTCACGAGGTTCTGCTCAAGAAATTCGATGACGTGTTCAGTGGGGTCGACGACACTGACGAGTCGCGCCAAGACCTCGAGACCCTCGCCGCTGCGCTCAAGCCGCTGTCGACCTGGTTCGCTCTCGACACCTTGCAGGAGGCTCGGGAGGCGTGCGGCGGCCAAGGCTTCTTGGCCGAAAACCGCCTGGTTGGGCTGCGCGCTGATCTCGATATCTACGTCACTTTCGAGGGCGACAACAACGTGCTCTTGCAACTGGTGGCCAAGCGATTGCTCACCGACTTCAGCAAGAAGTTTGCCAAGCCTGGCGTGACTGACCTCGCCAAGTACGCGCTCGAGCAAGCCGCTGAGCGCACCATCAACGGCAGCGGCTTGCGACGCCTCGGACAAAACGTGAGCGACCGCGGGTCAACGGCTCGAGCCGTCTCTGCCCTGCGCGATCCGGCCACTCAACACGAGCTGCTTGCCGATCGGGTTGAGACGGGTGTTACGCACTTGGCCACCGCTTTGCGCGACGCCAAGAAAGATGGCCGCGCCGAAGAGGCGTTCAACGGGCACCAGTCGGAGCTCATCGAGTTGGCCATGGCCCACGGCGAGCTGCTCCAGTGGGAGGCCTTCAGTGACGCGCTCGACAAGGTTCAGCACGCCGAGACCAAGCAGGTGCTCACCTGGCTGCGCGACCTCTTTGGTCTCAGCTTGATCGAGAAGAACATGGCCTGGTACCTCATTCACGGTCGTCTCTCGGCCCAGCGCGCGCAGGCGGTCACCCGTTATGTCGACCGTCTTATCGCCCGACTACGCCCGCACGCCCAAGACTTGGTCGATGCGTTCGGATACGGGCCGCAGCACCTGCGCGCTGAGATCGCTAGTGGGGCCGAGCAGGCTCGGCAAGACGAAGCGCGAGCCTACTTTGCCGACTCTTCGCGGCGCTTTCCACCCAAGGAGAGCGTCGACAAGAAGCCCAAAGCCAAGAAGCCAGCTGCCGAGTAAGCGCCGTACTTCGTCGCGTCGGAGAAGGCGATTTTCGCTTCTTCGGCGATTGGTTGCGTCGCCGGTGACTTTTCGAGTTCCAAAATCGCGGCGCCTGAGCTGTCGACAACCGCGTCGACGATCGACGTCACCTGTTCCTCGGGCAGCTTCATCTCGGTCAGCGACGCCGTCAGAAGGCTCGCGGTAAAGCTGAACAGGATGGTGCCCAGCACGGCAATGCCGAGAGCTGAACCCAGCTGACGCGACGTGCTCTGAGTGCCCGAGGCCTGGCCTGATTCTTCAACCGGAACATCCTTCAAGACGACGTTGGTCAGCTGCGCGGTTGCGAGGCCGACACCCATTCCGTAGACGAACAGCCAGGGCACAACCGACCACCAGGTTCCGGTCGCCGAGATCCCGAAACCAACTCCAGTTACGCCGACGATTTCGAGCAGGATGCCCAGCTGCACCATGCGCACCGGGGGAACCCGACCGCTCAGTCCGCCGGCAAGACCACTGGCGACGAAGGCGCCGATAGCGAGGGCGAGAATTACGAAACCGGTCTGAAGAGCGTCGTACCCGACGACAAACTGCAACCACAGGGGCAGCGACAGGATGATGCCGAACTCGCCCATGCTGATGATCATCGCGGCGATGTTGCCGTTGGTGAATGAGGGGACCGTGAACAGGTTGAAGGCAATGAGTGTGCTCTTGCCACGCTTCTGGCGGCTCAGGCCGTGGAGGATGAAGGCCACGGTGGTTGCCGCGAAAATGGCGAAGCACACGGGAATGATCGAGATCCCGGAATCCCAGGTGAAGTCACCGATGGTGAACGGCTTGTTCACGAGCCACCAACCGTAGGTGCGGCCTTCGATAAGCCCGAAGACGAGTGCCGTCAGAGCGACGACCGAGAGGGCGGCTCCGGTCCAGTCGATGCGACGAACATCCGCTTCGCGCGACTCCTGAACGGTGATGAGCGTGCCGATGATGATGATGATGCTCAGTGGAATGTTGATTCCGAATGCCCAGCGCCACGAGAAGTCAGTGGTCAACCATCCGCCGAGAAGTGGGCCGACGGCAACCATTCCACCGATGGTGGAACCCCAGACGGCGAACGCGATGCCGCGCTCTTTGCCGCGGAAGGTGGCGTTGACGAGCGACAGTGTGGTGGGCAGAACCATCGCACCACCGAGGCCCTGAATTACTCGGGCCCCGATGAGGAGTTCTGGCGTGGTGACGAAGGCGGCCGCAATAGACGAGATGCCGAAGAGCACCATACCGATGATCATGATGCGGCGGCGACCATACTTGTCGGCCAAGGCGCCAAATACCAGCAGCAGGGCGGCAAAGACCAGGGTGTACGACTCTTGCACCCACTGAACCTGGGTGCTGGTGAGGCCGAGGTCCTCGATGATCGAGGGGATGGCAACGTTGACGATGGTGGAGTCAACGATGATCAGCGAAACAGCGAGGCTGATGAAGACGAGGCCAATCCAGCGAGTGCGTGAAGAAGTCATGCACCTAATCTAGCTATATGAGGCATCACCCATCGCGTGAGCGACTTCGAGGCAAGGGCTACTTCTCGCGCCTCGGTCCGGGAATCGTGACAGGCGCCGCCGATGATGACCCCTCGGGCATTGCGACTTACTCGCAGGTCGGTGCTCAGACCGGGTACCGCCTCCTCTGGGGTGCCGTCTTTTTGCTGCCACTAGCCTTCGCCGTTCAGGAGGCCTGCGCCCGCCTCGCTATTGCTACCGGCACCGGCTTGGCAGGTCTTATCAAGCAGCGCCTGCCACGAACCGTTCTCTATATCTGCGTCGCTTTGGTGGCCATCGCCAACACGGTGAACATCGCGGCCGACCTCGGGTCGATTGCCGCGGCCGTCAATTTGCTCGTGCCGATTCCGCACATGGTGGGTGTGATTGCCGCTGCTGTGGTGATCGCCCTGCTCGAGATTTTCATTCCGTATCACCGCTACGCCAAGTTCCTGCGCTGGCTGTGCCTCTCGCTTCTGGCTTATGTCGCGGTGATGTTCGTCGTCGACGTGAACTGGGGCCAGGTCGCCGCCGGGGCGCTCGTGCCGCACTTCAATTGGGGCAAGGCCGACATCGCACTTCTTATCGCGATCGCCGGAACCACCATCTCTCCGTACCTCTTCTTTTGGCAGGCCGCCGAAGAGGTGGAGGGCATGGCTGTCGAGGTCGACAAGACTCCGACCGTGGGTCACATCCGCGCGATGCGTGGCGATGTTGGCGCCGGGATGTTCACCACCGTGTTCGTCGCCAGCTCGATCATGATCACGGCCGCAGCAACGCTTAATGCCAACGGCATCACCGATATTCAGACGGCGGAGCAGGCCGCCGAGGCCCTGACGCCGATCGCCGGCCAGTATGCCAGCCTGCTCTTTCTCATCGGCATCGTCGGCACGGGCCTCCTCAGTGTTCCCGTGCTCGCTGGCGCCACCTCCTACGCGATGGCAGAGACATTCGGCTGGAGCGAGAGCCTCGAAAAGAAGCCCATGCAGGCACGCGCGTTCTACGCGATCATCCTGCTGTCGATTCTTATTGGCCTGGTGCTCAACTTCATTGGCGTGAACCCCATCCAGTTCTTGGTGCTCGCCGCGATCACTAACGGGCTCAGCGCACCATTCCTGATGGCGGTCATTTGGTGGCTGGCGCGCGACAGCAAGCTGCTCGGCAAGTGGGTCAGCCCCTGGTGGTCGAAACTGCTTCTGGGCATCGCGACGCTCGCGATGACGCTGCTGCCGGTTCTCTGGCTGCTTGCGCCTTAGCGAGTCGCGCCGATGGGGTATTCCTTCCGCATCATGCGGTGGATCAAAAATCCCATGAGCAAAATGGCCAAACTGCCCACGGCCAGCGATGGCAGCACAACCCACCACAAAGGTTGTGCCAGGAAGATGACAATCGGGTTGGCGCCGGCGGGCGGATGCGTCACTCGAGCCAGTCGCATCCCGGCGATAACTACGCCGACCGTGAGCATGAGCATCCAGATGTTGTGTGGCAGCAACCACACCATCACGAGACTGATGCTGGCCGACAGCAAATGCCCGCCGAGCACGTTGACTGGCTGCGAATAAGGCGAACGCTGTGCCGCCAAGACGAGCACGAGGGTGCCTCCGAACGGTGCCCACAGCAGGGGCATCTGGGTTACCTCGGTGATGAGCGCGAGCACACCGATGGCCGCGGCGCTTCCGAGGAGGTCAAGAACGACCTCCTGCCAGGAAGCCCGGGGTTGGTGAAAGGTAACCCAGCGCCGCACGAGCTACTTATCGAGTTGT
>CAZPVE010000057.1:0-6405 GCA_964589925.1 uncultured Aurantimicrobium sp.
CGGCCACATTCCCGGGGCCTTCAAGATCGACTGGCACACCGACCTCAACGACCCCGTGATTCGCGATTACATCGATGGTGAGGGTCTGAGCAAACTCTTCTCAGCTCGTGGCATCACACCCGACACCACCATCGTCATCTACGGCGACAAGAGCAACTGGTGGGCAACCTACGCCCTCTGGGTATTCAAGCTTTTCGGCCACGCTGACGTTCGCATCCTCGATGGAGGACGCGACAAGTGGATTGCTGAGGGCCGCGCCCTCGAGACCACCAAGCCGGTCGCAACCGCCACCAACTACCCGGTGCTTGAGCGTAACGATGCTCCTATACGCGCGTTCAAGGACGAGGTTCTCGCACACCTGGGCAAGCCCCTTATCGATGTTCGCAGCCCAGAAGAGTTCTCGGGTGAGCGCACCCACATGCCGGCCTACCCCGAAGAGGGCGCCCTCCGCGGTGGTCACATTCCCGGTGCAGCAAGTGTGCCCTGGGCTCGTGCAGTAAACGAAGACGGCACCTACAAGTCTCGCGCTGAACTCGAGGCCCTGTACCTCGACGGCGCCGGCCTTAAGGCAGGCGATGACGTGATCGCGTACTGCCGTATTGGCGAGCGTTCAAGCCACTCGTGGTTTGCACTGAAGTACCTTCTCGGCTTCGACACCGTTCGCAACTACGACGGTTCGTGGACCGAGTGGGGTTCGGCCGTGCGCGTTCCCATCGTCAAGGGCGCCTAACACGAACTAGTTTCGGGATGCTGGCAGACTGTCAGTTGTTATGACTGCTCCCCTGCCTTCCGCGCTCGCCGAGATTAGCGAGGATTTTCTTGCCCTCACCGGCAATGATCGCGTTCAACTGCTCCTCGAGTTTGCCCTGGAACTGCCAGATCTTCCCGAGCGCTACGCCGACCATCCTGAGCTCTTCGAGCGCGTCGAGGAATGCCAGTCGCCGGTCTACATCTTCGTGGAGGTAGACGAGCAGAATGTTGTTCACATTTACGCGACCGCTCCGGAGCAAGCGCCGACAACGCGAGGCTTTGCATCCATTCTTGCCGCGGGACTTTCTGGGCTGGATGCTCAGAGCGTTCTCGATGTGACCGACGACTTTCCACAACTCTTGGGGCTCGCCGAAATCATTTCGCCCCTGCGCATGCGCGGGATGGGCGGCATGCTCTTTCGGATCAAGCGCCAGGTACGCGAAAAGGCGAAACTGGCTTGACTCAGCAGTGGAGCCGGCCTTCCGAAGCCGAAATTTCGCGTCGCTATGCGTGGCCCGTTGGACACTGGAGCAGAGCAAATATCGTCGTCGACCCGCAGGGCAAAGCGGTTGGGCCGGACCGAACATCAGCTTCCCTGACCAGTGCCAACGACCGAACGATTCTGCGAACGATTCGTCAGCAAGCGGACCTCGTCGTGGTTGGAGCGCAGAGTGTGCGGTCTGAAGGATGGTTCTTGCCCCCTCAGGGACGACTAGCCGTTGTGTCTCGATCGGCCGACCTTCCCGAAGGTTGCCCGGAACCTGCTCGCGTGGATGTCACGACGCTCGACAACCTGCTTCCGCGGCTGGAGAGTGTCACACACTGGCTGTGCGAGGGCGGACCGACCGTGCTCACACACATCATGCAGTCCGCTCCGGTCGACGAAATCTGCCTGACGATCGCGGGATGGACGGCTCGCGATCCAATCTCACTTCCGGGCTGGCTGACCCAGAGGGGTGTTTTCACCTATACGGCGACCAGCCTGATTACAGATGGCGACTCGCTCTTCACAATCTGGCGGCGAGCCAAAAACTAAGCTCTCCGGTTCGCGGCTAGGTTGGCTCTCGTGAACGATGTCTCTGCTGGTCCCGCCGAGTTTGCGCACGCGGTTTCGACTCTCAAAAACGCTCAACTGCGGCCGGAACTCTCCCTGCGTGAAATCCCCAGCCCAGGCTCAGTGGCTGAACACAGTTTTGCCTTCGCCGCAGATGTTCTTTCCCCGGGTGACGACCTCGAGTCCCCGCACGGCACAGGCCGATTCATCTTGCTGTATGACCCTGCTCAGGTTGAGGCCTGGGGCGGACTGTTTCGCGTCGTCTGCTTTGCGCAGGCCCCCCTCGAGCCCGAGATTGGCCTCGATCCCCTGCTTTCCGGAGTGACCTGGTCGTGGCTCATCGATGCCCTCAACGGTCGCAACGCGGCATTCGATCGTCCTTCGGGCACGGCGACGCGCATCCACTCGACCGGTTTCGGCGAACTTGCAGGTGGCCCAGACGGCGCGCAGATCGAGCTACGCGCATCCTGGACTCCTACCAGCACTGACCTGTCCGGACAGCTTGAAGCGTGGGGAGACCTGCTCTGCATGCTCGCCGGACTCCCGCCGACCTCCGACGCCGTAAGCCTGGAGGCCCGCCGACGGGAGCGTGGTTAGCGTTCACGTCATCGAAAGCCGTGAGGAATTTCTTGCGGCGTGCACCAGCATTGCCCAAGGTCACGGGCCGATTGCCATCGACGCAGAACGCGCTTCTGGGTTCACTTATTCGCAGCGCGCGTATCTGATTCAGGTTTATCGACGGGGTTCCGGATCTTTTCTCTTTGACCCACCCGCGATTGGCGACATGTCAGATCTCGTCGAGAGCGTGGGGCAGCAAGAGTGGATTCTGCACGCGGCAAGCCAGGACTTGGCATGTTTGCGCGAAGTGGGAATCGACCCTCAGAGCGTCTTTGACACGGAACTTTCTGCTCGTCTCCTCGGCTTCGAGCGGGTCGGTCTCGGCGCCGTTGTGGAATCGCTCCTGGGCATTCACCTGGCCAAAGAGCACAGTGCCGTCAACTGGTCAACACGCCCCTTGCCCGAGTCGTGGCTGACCTACGCCGCGCTCGATGTCGAACACCTCGTGGATGTTCGCGACAAGTTGTACGACCTACTTGTGGAGTCCAACAAACTCAGCTTTGCACTGGCGGAGTTTGAAGCAACACGAACGAAACCCGAAAAATCCGCGAGTGAACACCCGTGGCGTCGACTCTCTGGCTTGCACACCCTGCGGCAACCCCGCCAGCTCGCGGTTGCCCGCGAACTTTGGCAGAGCCGCGACGAACTCGCCCAGCAACGCGACATTTCTCCGGGTCGACTCGTGCCTGACTCGGCGCTTCTTGCGGCCGCGACGGCATTGCCAAGTTCAAAAAGTGCCCTGATTGGGCTCAAAGGCTTCAACGGCCGAGATGCCAAGCCCTCGCTCGATCGTTGGTGGAGCGCCGTAGAAGCGGGCCTCGCGACGACTGACCTCCCGCCGCTGCGCATTCCTTCAGACACTCTGCCGGCCCCGCGTATCTGGCGAGACAAAAACCCTGAAGCGCATGCCCGGCTCACTGTTGCTCGGCACCATGTGTCGGCTCGAGCATCCGAACTGAACATGCCGGTGGAAAACTTGCTTGCTCCGGCAGTACTTCGACAAGTTGCGTGGACTCCCCCAGAACCATTGAGTGCCGAAACGGTTAGCGCCGCCCTCCTCAAAGAAGGTGCGCGCCCTTGGCAGATTCGCGAGACGGCAGCGATTATCGCCGAGTCGTTTGAGGATTCGGAATCCAAGCTGGCTGAGGTGACTGCAGCTGCGAACACTCAGAATTCCGCAGACTAATCAGCAGGGATACTCGTAGGCTGTAACCGCAACGTAGCGAAAGGCCTCACATGCTTCTAGGTAACAAAGTTGTTTACGTCGACGGTGTTCGAACGCCTTTTGGACGAGCCGGCGAAAAGGGCGCCTACTGGCAGACCCGCGCCGACGACCTCGTTGTCAAAGCCCTTCAGGGCCTGCTCGAACGGCACCCTACCCTTGACCCGTCACGCATCGAGGACGTCGCCATCGCGGCGGCAACACAGTCCGGAGATCAGGGAATCCTACTGGGGCGTACGTCCGCCATCCTGGCTGGGCTACCGCTGACCGTTCCTGGCTACGCCATCGATCGGTGGTGTGCCGGTGCACTCACGGCAGTAACAACAATCTCGGGAGCCATCGCTTCGGGTGCCTATGACCTCGCCATCGCCGGTGGCGTCGAACACATGGGACACCATCCGATCGGTAGCGAGTTCGACCCCAACCCTCGCTTCATTAGTGAAAAGCTCGTCGATCCCGGTGCCCTGAACATGGGAGAGACCGCCGAGCGACTGCACGACCGTTACCCGAGCTTGACCAAAGAGCGGGCCGACAAGTTCGCTGTCCACTCCCAAGCCAAGGCCGCTCAGGCCTATGCCGAAGGCAAAATTCAAGGCGACCTCATTCCCGTGGCCTACAAATCGGATGATGGATGGGGTCAACTCGACCACGACGAACACCCCCGACCGGGAACAACCATGGAGGCCCTGGCTGATCTCAAAACACCGTTCCGTCCCCACGGACGCGTAACCGCGGGCAATGCTTCTCCGCTTACGGATGGCGCGACGATCAGCCTGCTAGCCAGCGAAGACAGAGCGCGCGAGCTTGGCCTGCCGGTCAAGATGCGCATGGTTACGTTCGCCTTCATGGGGGTTGAACCAGAGGTCATGGGCATTGGCCCCATTCCCTCGACGGAGAAGGCTCTCGCCAAGGCAGGGCTCACCATGGAAGACATCGACATCATCGAAATCAATGAGGCCTTCGCCGTGCAGGTGCTCTCGTTCCTGGAACACTTCGGAATCGCCGACGACGACAAACGGGTCAACCCGTTGGGCGGTGCACTTGCGTACGGACACCCGCTCGCCTCGAGCGGCGTTCGCCTGATGATCCAGCTGGCCAAGCAATTTGAAGAGCACCCGAACGCCCGCTACGGCATGACAACCATGTGCATCGGACTCGGGATGGGCGGCACTGTCATCTGGGAGAACCCAGCCTGGAACGGGCAGTAGCCATGACCAATTACGAGCAGATCGATTACTCCGAGCTCGTTGAACTCGCACACGACGAAGTTGTCACCCACAGCTTTGTTCGTGATGTTCGACTAGCCAGCGGCAAAACCCTTGCTCTGATCACGCTCGATAACGGCAAGGACCACACCCGCCCAAACACCCTTGGACCGAAGTCACTGCTCGAGCTGAATGACGTCTTGGTGACACTTACCGAGCGTGCCTCTCGGGGCGACATTCAGGCCGTGGGTATCACCGGAAAGCCCTTCATTTTGGCCGCCGGAGCCGACCTCTCCAAGGTCCGCGATTTGACCTCAGTAAATCAAGCCAAGAAGCTCGGTCAGCTCGGCCACCGCACTCTGGGGCGCCTCGGCACACTCGGAGTTCCCTCGTTCGCGTTCGTTAACGGTCTCGCTCTCGGCGGCGGCCTTGAGATTGCGCTCAACTCGACCTACCGCACCGTTGACACATCCGCGGCCGCCTTGGCACTGCCGGAAGTCTTTTTGGGCCTCATTCCGGGCTGGGGCGGTGCCACTCTTCTCCCCCGCCTGATTGGGCTTCGAAATGCCATCACCGTGGCAATCGAGAACCCGCTCAAGAACAATCGCCTGATGTCCCCGGCGGATGCGCTGAAATTTGGTGTTGTCGATGCCGCATTCGCTCCCGCTCGCTTTCTCGAAGAATCTCTCGCTTGGGCGGATTCAGTCCTCGGCGGGATGCACGTCGACCGCCCCAACCAGCCCCGTGCCCTTGCCCGCACCTTTGGCTGGCCAACGGTTGCTCGAGTTGCACGCAAGAAGCTCGAGTCCAAGATCGGTACGGTTCCTCTTTCGCCGTACCTTGCTCTCGAAACGATGGCGGCATCCGCCCGGGGAACCGTGGCAGACGGCTTTGCCCGCGAAGACGAGGCATTAGCCAAACTCATCGCCGGGGACCAGTTCCAAGCATCCATGTATGCCTTCAACCTCGTGCAAAAGCACGCCAAGAACCCCAACGGGGCACCGGACAAAGAGTTGGCACAGAAGGTGACCAAGGTGGGCGTGATCGGTGCGGGCCTCATGGCGCGTCAGTTTGCGCTGCTGTTTCTGCGTCGACTTCGCGTTCCCGTGCTCCTTACTGATGTCGACCAAGGCCGCCTCGACGAGGCGATCGGCTACATTCACAGTGAGCTCGAAAGTCAGCACGGCAAGGGAAAACTGAGCCTGGATGAGCTGAACCGTCTTCGTGCCCTGGTTTCGGGAACGACAGATATTGCCCAATTTGCCGATGCCGACTGGATCATCGAAGCCGTCTTCGAGGAACTCACCGTCAAGCAAGATGTCTTCGCCCGCGTGGAGTCGGTCGCTCGCCCGGACGCGATTTTCGCGACGAACACTTCATCTCTCTCCGTTGACGACATTGGCGCGAAACTCCGTCACCCGGAACGGCTCGTTGGCTTTCACTTCTTCAACCCCGTCGCCGTGATGCCCTTAATTGAGGTTGTACGCGCAGCAAAGACGTCTGATGTCGCTCTGGCAACGGCAATGGCAACCGCATCCAAGCTTCGCAAGACCGCG
>CAZPVE010000058.1:0-6292 GCA_964589925.1 uncultured Aurantimicrobium sp.
CGCCAAATATCGCGGTGAGTTCGAGGAACGCCTCAAGGCCGTGCTCAAAGAGATCAACGACAGCGATGGCCAGATCATCACCTTCATCGACGAGCTGCACACCCTGATGGGGGCCGGCGGCGGTGAAGGCTCGGTCGCGGCTGCGAACATGCTCAAGCCCATGCTTGCGCGCGGTGAGCTTCGCCTGATTGGTGCCACCACGCTCGACGAGTACCGCGAATTCATCGAAAAGGATGCCGCGCTCGAACGTCGCTTCCAGCAGGTTTTCGTCGGCGAGCCCAGCGTTGAAGACACCGTCGCCATCTTGCGCGGACTCAAGGAACGCTACGAGGCACACCACAAGGTGTCCATCGCCGACAGCGCTCTCGTGGCCGCCGCCAGCCTCAGCAACCGTTACATCACCTCACGCCAGCTGCCCGATAAGGCCATTGACCTCATCGACGAGGCAGCCAGCCGCTTGCGCATGGAAATCGACTCGGCTCCCGTTGAGATCGACGAGCTGCGTCGAGGTGTCGAGCGCCTCAAGCTCGAAGAGTTCGCTCTGAAGAAGGAGAAAGACGACGCCTCCAAGGAGCGCCTGGCCAAGCTGCGCGAAGACATGGCCGAGCGCCAGGGTCGCCTCGACGAACTCGAAGCCCGCTGGAAGAACGAGCGCGATGCCCTCAACCGCGTGGGTGACCTCAAGACTCAGCTCGACGCTGCCCGCATTCAGGCCGACCGCCTGCAGCGTGAGGGCAACCTCGAGAAGGCGAGCCGGTTGCTCTATGGAGAGATTCCGGAGCTTGAGCGTCAGTTGAAGACGGCAGAAACCGCCGAGCAAACCGGCGACCGCATGGTCAGTGACCAGGTCACGAGCGACGAGATCGCGGCCGTGATTGCCGCGTGGACGGGCATCCCTGTTGACAAGCTCACGCAAGGTGAAACCGCCAAGCTGCTGAATCTTGAGGCCGAGATTGGCAAGCGCCTCATCGGGCAGAAAAAGGCAGTGCAGGCGGTGGCCGAGTCTGTGCGCCGTTCGCGTGCGGGCATCAGTGACCCCAACCGCCCCACCGGTTCGTTCCTGTTCTTGGGGCCCACCGGTGTAGGCAAGACGGAGCTGGCCAAGGCGCTCGCTGACTTCTTGTTCGACGACGAGAAGGCGATGATTCGCATCGACATGAGCGAGTACGGCGAGAAGTTCTCGGTGTCGCGCTTGGTCGGAGCCCCTCCCGGATACATCGGGTATGAAGCCGGCGGTCAGCTGACCGAGGCCGTGCGTCGCCGCCCCTACTCGGTCGTGCTGCTCGATGAGGTTGAGAAGGCGCACCCTGAGGTGTTCGATGTGCTGCTGCAGGTGCTCGACGACGGCCGTCTGACCGATGGTCAGGGCCGCACGGTCGACTTCCGGAACGTCATCCTGATTCTCACGTCGAATCTGGGCAGCCAGTTCTTGGTCGACCATGACCTGTCGTGGGATGACAAGGAGCGCGCGGTCAACGAGGTTGTTCGTCAGGCTTTCAAGCCCGAGTTCGTGAACCGTCTCGACGACATCGTTGTCTTCTCGCCACTGAGCGAGAGTGACCTCGGTCAGATTGTTGAGCTCTACATCGATCGTCTGCAGAAGCGACTCGAAGAGCGCCGCCTCGACCTCGCCGTCACTCCGGCCGCCCGAGCCTGGCTCGCCGAGCGCGGATACGACCCGATCTATGGCGCGCGTCCGCTGCGTCGCCTCATGCAGCACGAGATTGATGACCGTCTGGCCACTGCGCTTCTCGACGGAACCATCCGCGATGGTGACATCGTCAAAGTCGATTTGGCTGGCGAGCAGCTCACCGTCGGAACAATGTTGCCGATCGTGGAATAACTTTCGCCACTTCGCGTTACCCCCTACGAAGATCCCTACATAACAGAGGAAACTAATGTCACGCGCTGCCGAAACCAGCACCCCGATTCTTCCCACCCTGGCTAACCGTTGGAGCCCCCGCTCATACGACGCCACAAAGACCCTGAACAAGGCTGACCTTGCCGCATCGTTCGAAGCAGCTCGCTGGGCACCTTCGGCAAACAACACTCAGGAGTGGCGCTACATCGTCGGCTTCCGCGGTGACGCAACCTTCGACGCCATTGCGGCAACTCTTGCCGGCTGGAACTCGGCCTGGGCCCCGAACGCTGGTGCGCTCGTTGTCGGAATTGTCGAGTCGACCACCATCGACGGACAGGCCAACCCCTACGCCCTCTATGACCTCGGTCAGTCGGTTGCCCACTTCTCGGTGCAGGCCCACGCCGACGGACTCTACGTTCACCAGGTTGCAGGAACCGACGTTGAGGCGCTCAAGAAGGCCTTCAACCTGCCTGCCGGTTGGGATGCTGTTGTTGCCTTCACCGTCGGCCACCTCGCTGACGCCGACGCTCTGCCCGAGCCCCTCGCTGAGCGCGAGAAGGCGCCGCGCACTCGTCGCCCGCTCGACGAGACCGTCTTCTACGGCGCTCTCTAACTCGTCGCGCAAAAGTGCCCTGGCTTCGGCCGGGGCACTTTTCGTTTCCGGGGACGATAATGAGCACATGAAGCTCATCGTCGAGAAAAGTCGTTTTGTCATCACGGGTGCCGCTTCGGGCATGGGCTTGCTCTACGCCAGGCGTGCGGTTGCCGAGGGCGCCAGTGTGGTGGTGCTGTGGGATGTCGACAAGGCGGCCCTCAAGAAGGTGGCCGACGAGCTTGCGACACAAGCGTGGCCCACCACGCAGGTGCTTGCTGACGTGGTCGATCTCAGCAGTCGATCGGCCATCGAGAAGGCCGCGGCCACAGTCATCAAGAAATTTGGTGGCACGGATGTGTTGATCAACAACGCGGGTGTCGTGCGCGGAGCCTTCTTCTGGGAGCACGACAACGCCAAGCACACCGAGCTCACCATGCAGGTGAATGCCCTGGCACCGATGTTTGCCACACACGAGTTTTTGCCGAGCATGATGGCCAGCGCATCCCCGTCTCGCATCGTCAACATCGCTTCGGCTGCCGGCATGCTCTCGAACCCCAAGATGAGCGTGTACGCCTCGAGCAAGTGGGCGCTCATCGGCTGGAGTGACTCGCTTCGCCTCGAACTCAAGCGCGAGGGCTACCCGCAGGTAGCGGTCACGACGGTTGCCCCCAGTTACATTTCGACCGGGATGTTCGAGGGCGTGAAGGGCCCGCTGATGACCCCGATCATGAAGCCTGAGTATGTGGTCGACAGGGTGTGGGCAGCGATGATCAGCGGAAAGTCAATCCTGATGCTCCCATGGTCGGTGCACCTCTCGAAACTGCTCAAGGGCCTGCTGCCCCAGCGAGCGTTCGACTGGATCGCCGGCAACATCTTTCACGTCTACGACTCGATGGAGCACTTCACCGGTCGAACAAAATAGCTGGGATTGCTCAGCGCTCGCGGCCTAGAGGTCGCTCGAAACCGCCCAGAGGTTGATGTCGGTTGCCTGAGCCAGAATCGCGTCAATCTCGGTGAGTTCGGCGTCACTAAAGTCGAGGTTGTCGAGAGCGGCAACGTTTTCTTCGAGCTGCTTCACGCTCGAGACGCCGATGAGCGCACTGGTCGCCGCTCCCGGACGAATCACCCAGGCGATGGCCAACTGCGCGAGCGACTGGCCACGCTTGGCGGCGATGTCGTTCAGAGCGCTCAAAACGGCGAGGTTCTTCTCCGAGGCGTGACCGGGTGGGAACGACGGACGGAAGGTGGCGTGGTTGGGCTGCCCGGCCTCGAGGAACTTATTGGTGAGCATTCCCTGAGCCAGGGGCGTGAAGGCGATGGAACCGAGGCCCTCTTTGGCGAGTGTCGCAAGTAGGCCATCCTCGACCCAGCGGTTGAGCAGCGAGTACGCCGGCTGGTGGATGACGAGGGGAGTCCCCAGTTCGCGGGCGATTGCTGTGGCTTTCTCGGTGCGCTCGACGGAGTACGAGGAGATGCCCACATACAGCGCTTTGCCCGACTTCACGATTGAATCGAGCGTGCCGATGGTCTCTTCGAGAGGAGTGTTGGGTTCGACGCGGTGCGAGTAGAAGATGTCGACGTAGTCGGTGCGCATGCGGGCCAGCGATTCGTCGAGGCTGTTCACGAGGTACTTGCGCGAGCCGAAGTCACCATAGGGGCCAGGCCACATGGGCCAGCCGGCCTTCGTCGAAATGATGACCTCGCTGCGGTAGCGACCGAGGTCCTCGGCCATGAAGCGACCAAAGTTGGTCTCTGCCGACCCGGCGGGCGGGCCATAGTTGTTGGCCAAGTCGAAGTGCGTGATGCCCAGGTCAAACGCGCGGCGCAGAACTTCACGCTGAGTGTCGAAGGGGCGGTTGTCGCCGAAGTTGTACCAAAGACCAATCGAGATGGGAGGCAGCAGCAGACCCGAATTGCCCACGCGGCGATAGCCGAAGTGGGTGTAGCGATCGGGGGCAGCCGAGTACGGCTGGTGAATCTCGGTTACGGACTGGTCAAAACGCACTTCATCGGTCATGAGTCAAGCTTTCTGGTCGGTGGTGCGGTGGTCAATGCTTACAAGAACATCGGGCGGTCGTCATCGTCGTCGCCGGCGAGCGTGACGACAACTGGTACGTGGTCGCTCGGACCATCGCCCTTGCGCTCGTCGCGCACAATCTCGGCGGACTCGACCAGATCGGCGAACGCAGGCGAGCCCAGGATGAAGTCGATGCGCATCCCTTCGTCGCGCGGAAAACGCAGCTGCTTGTAGTCCCAGTAGGTGTAGCCCTCGGGAAGCAGGGGGCGCACAACATCGGTCAGGCCGATCGACTCGAAAGCAAAGAACGCCTCGCGCTCGGGCCCAGACACGTGCGTCGAGTTCACAAACTCGGCCATGTCCCAGACGTCGTGGTCGAAGGGGGCCACGTTGAAGTCGCCCATCAGTGCGATCGGCATATCCGGATGCGCATCCAGCCACTTCGCGGTGTCAGCCTTCAGCCCCGAGAGCCACTCGAGCTTGTAGGGATAGTGCGGGTTGTCTAGCTCGCGGCCATTGGGCACGTAGAGGCTCCACACCCGCACGCCGTCGATGGTTGCGGCGATGGCGCGGGCTTCGACCGGTGGCTGGCCGTCGTCGCCAGCGGGCCCAAACCCTGGCTGCGACGGGAAAGTAACCTCGACATCTTCGAGGCCCAGGCGGCTGGCAATCGCCACACCATTCCACTGGTTCAGCCCGTGCAGAACGACCTCGTAGCCAGCCTCTTCGAACGCGGCGTAGGGAAACTGCGAGTCGCGACACTTGATCTCTTGCATCGCCAATACATCGATGTCACCGCGGTGCAGGTAGTCGATCACCCGGTCGACGCGGGCACGAATCGAGTTAACGTTCCAGGTGGCGATGCGCATGAAATAAAACTAGTTGACGATGCGACAGGTGGTGCCGAGCTCGGCATCCACACCACCGTCACGCGCGGCGTCGATGTAGCCCGGGTGACGCTCGAGCCACATGGTCACGAACCAGCAGCCCGAGGTGATGCGCTTATCTGTGGTGGCCAGGATGTCGTCGATGACGCGCTTCACCATGATGGCGCCGACGCCGCCGTTGCGGTGTGCCGGGTCGACGAGGGTGCCCGTGATCATGAACTCGTCACCACGAATCGAGTAGGAAGCGTGGCCGATTTCGACGTCGTCTTTGAGCAGCAGGTAACGGCTGGTGCTGGGGGAGTGAACGACCTCGAGGCTCATGTGTTCAGCCTACGCTCGTGTGCCCTGCGGTGACTGGTGCGAGAATAGACGAATGGTTACGGGATCGGTCATCTTCGGCGATAACGCCGATGTTTTGCCGACCTTTGACGACGGCAGCTTCGAGCTGATCTACATCGACCCGCCTTTCAACACCGGGCGCGAGCAGGTGCGCGGGCGCACCACCGCGACGCGAGCATCCGAAGACTCGGTCACCGCGGTCACGGGTTTCAAGGGCGCGAGCTACGAGCGCATCCGTCACTCGCTCATGCGTTACGACGACCGATTCGACGACTACTGGGGCTTTCTCGAGCCCAGGCTTGAGCAGGCCTGGCGACTGCTGGCAGACAACGGCACGCTCTATGTGCACCTCGACTACCGCGAGGCCCACTACGCCAAAGTCTCGCTCGACGCGCTTTTCGGCCGTGACTCATTCTTGAACGAGATCATCTGGGCCTACGACTACGGCGGAAAGTCAAAGAACCGCTGGCCGGCTAAGCACGACACGATCCTGGTCTACGTGAAGAACCCCAAGAATTACATCTTCAACTCGGATGATGTCGACCGTGAGCCCTACATGGCGCCCGGTCTGGTGACCGCCGACAAGATTGAGC
>CAZPVE010000059.1:0-6256 GCA_964589925.1 uncultured Aurantimicrobium sp.
GCAGAAGCCCGAGGGTGTGCTGCGCCGCATCGTTCAGGCGTCGACCAACGAGGGTGACACTGTTCTCGACTTCTTTGCTGGCAGCGGCACCACCGGCGCGGTTGCCGCAGCGCTCGGCCGCAACTTTGTCTTGGTAGACCAAAACCCCGAGGCCATCGCGGTGATGCGAGAGCGGCTCGGGGCTGTGGCAGGCGTCGAATTTATCGACGCAACAGAACTCGCTAGCTAGACGTTTTCTTCTTGGCGGCTGGCTTGCTGGCCTTGGCTTCGGCCGCCTCGAGCGACTCGTCTTCATAGCTGCCGCCAGCGGTGCCGGGGTCAACCATGGCGCCCATCTGGTCGGCAGCCTTCTCGGCCATGACGGCGGCGTCACGAGCAGCCATCTCTTCGATGCCGGAACGCTGGCGAAGCGGCGGGGTCTTGAGAAACCAGCTCAGCGCGAATGCGGTAACGGCAACGACGAAGCAGATCCAGTAGACGCTGATGGATGCGTTCGAGAAGCCCACGAGGAACGGGTCAGCCAGGCGCGGGTCGGCACCCACGAGGAACGAGGTGTCTCCGTTGAGCGCGTTGGCGGCTGAACCTTTGTTCGTCATGGCGGCGAGCAGAACATCCAGAATCTTCTTGTTCGCCGGGTTCGTCAGCACGGCCGGGTCTTTCAGGGCCTGCTTGAGCGGGTCAAGGAAGGTGGGGTTCTGGAAGGCCTCCTTGATGGTTTCCGGGATACGCGAGAACAGCACCGAGAACAGCACGGCGGTTCCGGCGGTTCCACCCATGGTGCGGAAGAACGTTGACGACGACGTGGCAACACCCATGTCTTGCGGGTCGACCGAGTTCTGGCTGGCAACGGTAAGGGTCTGCATCAGCTGACCCAGACCGGCTCCGATCAAGAACATGCCCACCATGATGAACCACACCGGCTTGTCGTAGGTGAGGAAGGTCATATAGAGGTAGCCCAGTGCGAGGAAGAATGTGCCCGTGCGCGGGAACCACTGGTAGTTGCCGGTGCGCGACATGATCTGACCGCTGATCATCGAGGCACTCATCATGCCGACAATCATCGGCAACATGAGCAGACCACTCTGGGTCGGGGTCGCCCCCAGCACCATCTGCAGGTACAGCGGGATGGTCATCATGCCGCCGAACATGGCGAAACCAACGAACACGCCCAGGATCGTCGCCATGCGGAAGGTCTGCGACTTGAAGAGCTTCATCGGAATGAGGGCGTCGTCTTTCATGCGCTGCTCGACCAAGATGAAGGCCAGGATGCCGACGCCACCGATGATGTAGCAGGCGAACGACTGAATCGAGCCCCAGCCCCATTCGCGGCCCTGCTCAGCAACGAGCAGCAGCGGAGCAACCGACATGATGACGAAGGTGGCACCCCACCAGTCGATGCGAACGCCGCGGCGGTGGTTGGCCGGCAGGTGCAGGAACGAGAGCACGACCGCAAGGGCGGCGATACCGACCGGGATGTTGATGAGGAACACCCAGCGCCATCCGGTGATGCCCAGAATTTCGGGAGTGCCCGAGAGTAGTCCACCGATGAGCGGCCCGATGATGCTGGATACACCGAAGACGGCGAAGAAGAGGCCTTGGTACTTTGCGCGCTGGCGCGGGGCGAGCATGTCACCCATGATGGCCAGTGGCAGGGCCATCAAACCACCGGCACCCAAACCCTGCACGGCACGCCATCCGGCGAGCTGGTACATGTCGTGGGCGGTACCGGCCAGCAGCGAGCCCAGCAAGAAGATAGCAATCGCGACGATGAACAGCGGGCGACGGCCGAAAATGTCACTGAGCTTGCCGTAGATCGGCGTCGCAATCGTCGACATGATCATGTAGCCGGTGGTCACCCAGGCCTGGAGACTCATGCCGTTGAGGTCATCGGCGATGGTGCGCATGGATGTGCTGACGACGGTCTGGTCGAGTGCCGACAGGAACATTCCGGCGAGCAGACCGACCATCACGAGGTTGATCTGGCGGGTGGTCATGGTCGACCCGGCGGCGAGCTTGCGTGCGTCGCGCTTGGAGGGGGCCTTTGCGGCTGATTCAGCCATAAGAAAACCTGCTTCGTTGGGGTGAAGAGTGTGTCTAGGTCGCGCTCGCGGGGGCGACACGGGGATGCCACAAAAAGCAACACACGGCTGGTCCAGACTATTCCCCTAAACTCCGAAACGTGAATCGTCGAGCCGGCCATGCCAACGCCCGTGGAGGGCATCGCACCGGCACGCGGCCGTTGCGTTCGCGACCTGCTTTCTGGTGGGGTCTGTTTGGCGTCGGCACCCTCGTCATTCTTGCCTTCGCCGCCGCAGCGATCACGGTCATCGCCCCCTCACGCAGTCCGCTGACGGCTCTTTTTGCTGCCAGTGCCACACCGACTCCGACTCCCACGCCGACGCCCACCAAGACCGAGCTGCCCGGTGGCTATGAACCGGGAAAGTTTTCGCTTGATGACCCCACGAGTGTGTGGGTGGTCGTGAACAAGCTGCGTCCGTTGACCCCCAAGACCTGGGTGCCGACCGACCTGGCCGATGTTCCTGTTCCCCGCGCTTTCGCCGCGATGTTCCGCAAGCCGGCCGGAGACATGCTCGAACAGATGTTCGCCGACTATAAAGCGCAGAACCCCGGCCGCGGTCTCAAGGTGCAAAGTTCCTACCGCAGCTACGACGTGCAGAAGTCGGTCTGGGACGGCAACTACACGCTCACCGCGCTGCCCGGCCATAGTGAGCATCAGACCGGGCTGGCAGCCGACATCGGAGCGATGTCGGGAAAGTGCGCCGTGCAGGTGTGCTTCGCCGATCAACCCGAGGGCAAGTGGCTAGCAGAGAACGCCTACAAATACGGATTCGTGCTGCGCTACCCGCTCGGCAAGGAATCCATCACCGGCTACCAGTACGAGCCGTGGCACTTCCGTTTCGTCGACGTTAGCCTGGCGACCTACATGCACGCCACGGGCATTGAGACGCTCGAGGAAGTGTTCAACCTTCCTCCGGCGCCCAAGTACGCCAATCAGCAGTAGCGCTCGCGGGCGCGCTCTGTTGGGTGCTCAGCTCAGTGCGGCATCCACAATCGCGCGGGCCTCGGCCTGCACGAGCTTGAGGTGTTCCGGGCCCTTGAACGACTCCGCGTAAATCTTGTAGACGTCTTCGGTGCCGGACGGGCGGGCCGCGAACCACGCGAACTCGGTCTCCACCTTCAGGCCACCAATCGCCGCGCCGTTTCCGGGGGCGTGCGTGAGCTTTGCGGTGATGGGATCGCCGGCCACGGAGGTTGCCGTGACGTCGTCGGCGCTGAGCTTGGAGAGCTTGGCTTTTTGCTCGCGGTTGGCGGGAGCATCCACGCGCTCGTAGGCGGGCTCACCGAACTCGGCGACCAGCTCGCGGTAGAGCTGCGAGGGGGTTTTGCCCGTGACCGCGATGATCTCGCTGGCGAGCAGACACAGGATGATGCCGTCTTTATCGGTTGACCACACGGTGCCGTCGAAGCGCAGGAACGAAGCGCCAGCGCTCTCTTCGCCACCGAAACCCACCGAGCCGTCGACCAGACCGGGCACGAACCACTTGAATCCGACCGGCACTTCCCAGAGCTCGCGGCCGAGGGAGTCGGCCACGCGGTCGATCATGCGGCTCGACACCAGGGTCTTGCCAATGCGGGCATCCGCACGCCAGTTCGGGCGGTGCGCGAACAGGTAGTTGATGGCCACGGCGAGGTAGTGGTTGGGGTTCATCAGGCCCTCATCGGGCGTGACGATGCCGTGGCGGTCGGCGTCGGCGTCGTTGCCGGTGAGAATGTCGAATTTGTCGCGCTTGCCGATGAGCGAGGCCATGGCGTTCGGGCTCGACGGATCCATGCGGATCTTCTCGTCCCAGTCGAGCGTCATGAACGCCCACTGTGGGTCGACGTCGGGGTTGACCACGGTCAGGTTCAGGCCGTACTGGCTGGCAATCTGGCCCCAATAGGCAACAGATGCGCCACCGAGCGGGTCGGCCCCGATGCGCACGCCGCTGGCCTTGATGGCATCCATGTCGATCACGTTGGCGAGGTCGTCTACGTAATTCGCCAAGAAGTCGTAGCCCTCAACACCGTTGCTCGGGTCGACGCGCTTGACGTCGACCAGGCCGGCGGCGATCAGCTCATTGGCGCGTTTGGCAATCCAGTTGGTGGCGTCGGAGTCGGCGGGGCCACCGTGCGGAGGGTTGTATTTGAAGCCACCGTCTTGAGGAGGGTTGTGGCTCGGCGTCACAACGATGCCGTCTGCCTGGTCAGGGTGACCGGCGTTGTTGTACTTGAGAATGGCGTGCGACACCGACGGGGTGGGGGTGTATCCATCGCGGCTGTCGGCCAGAACGCGCACGCCGTTGGCCACGAGCACCTCGAGCGCGGTGGTCTGGGCGGGGCGGCTGAGGGCGTGGGTGTCAGCGCCGATGAACAGCGGGCCGGTGATGCCCTGAAGCGCGCGGTATTCAACGATGGCCTGCGTCGTCGCGGCAATGTGGTCCTCGTTGAACGCTGTGTTGAACGACGAACCGCGGTGACCGCTGGTGCCAAACACGACCGCCTGGTCTGGGTTGCTCACATCGGGATGCCCTGAGTAATAGGCGGCGATGAGGGCATCAACGTCGATGAGGTCAGAGGCAAGGGCGCGGGTTCCGGCACGAGTGTTCACCCCTCCAGTCTGCCAGCGCTAGTACCCTAAAGACATGGCTTCAACGCGAAAATCTTCCGGCTCCGGTCCCTACAGCTACCTGGGTCCTGCCGGCACGTTCACCGAAGCTGCCCTGGCACAGGTTCCCGAGGCAGCCGGTGCGATGTGGCGTTCCGTCAGCAATGTCGGTCAGGCCCTCGATGATGTCGTCAAGGGTCGCTCTGTCGCGGCCATGATTGCGATCGAAAACTCGATCGAAGGCGGCGTGACCGCAACGCAAGATGCCTTGGCCAATGTGCCCAACCTGCGCATCATCGGCGAGTACCTCGTGCCCGTTCAGTTCGACTTGGTGGCTCGAGCCGGCACCAAGCTCAAAGATGTGAAGGTTGTGAACGCGCATCCGGTTGCGTATGCGCAGTGCCGCAAGTGGCTCGAATCGAAGATTTCGGGGCACGAACACATGCCCGCCACGAGCAACGTTGCCTCGGTGGTCGACCTGTTGGCCGGCACCTCGGGTGATGCCGCGATTGCCCCTCCCGGAATCGAGAAGCACCACAACGTGGTTGTGTTGGCTTCGGGAATCGGCGAGAACAAGAACGCCATGACCCGCTTCGTGTTGGTGAGCAAGACCACCACGCTGCCCAAGCCGACCGGTCGAGACAAGACGAGCATCATCGTCGAGCTGCCCGAGGATCGCTCGGGTGCACTGCTCGAGATGCTCGAACAGTTCGCGACTCGTGGCGTGAACCTTAGCCTCATTCAGTCGCGCCCGATCGGCGACGAGATTGGCCGCTACCGCTTCGTCATCGACGCCGACGGTCACGTCAGCGATGAGCGCATGGCGGATGCCCTGCTCGGCCTGCGTCGCTTCAGCCCCAAGGTCACCTTCTTGGGCAGCTATCCGCGCGCCGACAAGGTCGCTGTCAAGCATGCTGAGCAGTACTCGAACAAGGTGTTCGCCGATGCCCGCAAGTGGCTCGCCGGCATCCTTGGCAACTAGCGCGCGGGTAAACTCGAACCGTGATTGACCTCCAGCTGCTTCGCGACAACCCCGATGTCATTCGAGCCTCGCAAGCGGCGCGCGGGGCATCCGTTGAGGTCGTTGATGCTGCCATTGCTGCCGATTCGGCCAAGCGCGCGGCGCTGACCGAGTTTGAGACGCTGCGTGCCGAGCAGAACGCCTTCAGCAAGAAGGTTGGTCAGGCGCAGGGCGACGAGAAGAAGGCCCTGTTGGCCGAGGTTGCTGTGCTCGCGCAGCGAGTCAAGGATGCGCAAGCCGCAGCCAACGCTGCCGACGAAGAGTTCGCCAAGGTTGTGCGCACGATTGAGAACGTCATTGTCGACGGCATTCCCGCCGGCGGTGAAGAAAGCTTCGTCACGCTGCGCGAGTTTGGCGCTGTGCCGTCTTTCGATTTCCCGGTGCGCGACCACGTGGAGATTGCCGAGGGTCTTGACGCCATCGACCTCGTTCGTGGCGCCAAGGTTTCGGGTTCGCGCTTCTACTTTTTGAAGGGCATCGGTGCTCGCCTCGAGCTGGCCCTCATGAACATGGGTCTCGACAAGGCGCTCGGTTACGGCTTCACGCCACTCATTACCCCCACGCTCGTG
>CAZPVE010000060.1:0-6248 GCA_964589925.1 uncultured Aurantimicrobium sp.
CCGAGTACAACTGGAACATCAACCTGGGTGCCGTCTCCAAGATCTGGCGTGGCGGTTGCATCATTCGTGCGCAGTTCCTGAACCGCATCGCTGAGGCTTACGACAAGAACGACAGCCTGCTGTCGCTGCTGCTCGACGGCTACTTCACGGATGCCGTGGCCCGCTCGCTCGGTTCGTGGCGCCGCATTGTTGCCGGTGCGTCGCTTGCCGGCATCCCGGTTCCTGCGTTCGGTTCATCGCTCTCGTACTACGACGGTCTGCGCGCCGAGCGCCTGCCGGCCGCCGTTGTTCAGGGCCAGCGCGACTTCTTCGGTGCACACACCTACAAGCGTGTAGACCTGCCCGGCGTGTTCCACACGCTGTGGTCGGGCGACCGCACCGAAATCGAAACCGAGCCCAGCAGCCACTAGGCAACGAAGCCTCTTTGAGCAGGAGACACTCATGAACGACCGCATAGTTGTTATTGGCGAGGCCCTGATCGACCTCATCCAGCAGGAAGATGGCCGCTACGTTGCCAAGCCCGGCGGCGCCCCCGCTAACGTGTCCATCGCGCTTGCCCGCCTGGGCACACACGTGTCGTACGCCGGTCGCATGAGCACCGACAAGTTCGGCGAGAAGCTCTATGGCTGGCTCTCCCCCGAGAACATCGACATGTCACTCGTTGAGCGCACGGCCGACCCCACGACCTTGGCCGTGGCATCACTCGATGACGAAGGCAAGGCCAGCTACAGCTTCTACCTCAAGGGAACGGCTGACTGGGGATGGACGCTCGGCGCCTTCATGAACCTCGAAATCGATCCGCCCGCCGCGATCGTTATCGGTTCGGTTGCGACGGCCATCGAGCCTGGCGCATCGGTCATCGAGAACCTCGCCGGACACCTGCACTCGAGCGAAGCATCCACCGTGGTGATCGACCTCAATATTCGTCCGGGTCTCGGCTTCGAGCGCGAGGCTGAGACGGTTCGCGTTGAGCGCCAGATCAAGCTCGCGCATATCGTCAAGGCATCCGATGACGACCTGGCCTGGCTCTACCCGAGTCGCACCCCCACCGAGACAGCGTCTCTGTGGGCCACGGAGGGTCGCTACGTCATCATGACGCGCGGCGCCGATGGAGCCACCATGTTCTCGCCTGCTGGCGACACGGTGAGCGTCAAGGCGCCCGTGATCAACCTCGTAGACACCGTGGGCGCTGGCGACTCGTTCTTGGGTGCGACCATGTATGGGCTCAACAAGCTGAACGCTCTGGGCAAGGACGCCGCCAACCTCTTGGCGGGAGTCACGCTCGACCAGTGGCTTGCGCTTCTTGACCTTGCTGCTCAGGTGGGAGCGATTACGTGCTCGCGCGCTGGCTGCAACCCGCCGACTCTCGATGAGCTCGGGCTCTAAGGCGACCCTTCGCCTCTGGCGCTAACGCGCGGGCTACGCCTGGCGCGAGAACGCTGACGCGCGGGCGACCTGATCGGGCGTGAGAACCACGCCCGTGTAGCGCTCGAACTGGAGCGCTGCCTGGAGAGCGATGACCTCGGCGCCAGTTATCACGGGCGTTCCGGCGGCAACGGCCGCCTTGATGAGGGGCGTCTCCCACGGGAACGCGACAACGTCAAAGACCAGATTGCTCGCGGCGATCGCCTCGGCACTGAACGCCAGGGCATCCTCGTCGGCGCCGGTCATGCCTAGCGGGGTCACATTCACCAGAACGTCGGCAGGCTGACCCTCAAGGGCGGTCTCGGGAATGTAGTCGTAGCCGTATTTCGCAGCGAGAGCCGAGCCGGCTTTCTCGTTGCGCGCGGCAATCGTGAGCTTCTCGAAGCCCACGCTTCGGAACGCCGCAACAACCGCCTTCGCCATGCCGCCCGAACCTCGCACGAGCACGCGGTAGTTGGTGTCGACGTTGTGTTCACGCAAGAGCGTGGCTACCGCCTCGAAGTCCGTGTTGGATGCGCGGAGCACCCCGTTGTCGTTGACGACCGTGTTCACCGATTCGATCGCGAGGGCTGATTCTTCCATCTCGTCAACGAGGTCGATGATTGCCTCTTTGAAGGGCATCGAGACCGAGCATCCGCGGAAGCCCAGGGCGCGAATACCGGCGACGGCCCCGGCGAGGTCGGTGGTGCTGAATCCTTTGTACACGAAGTTCAGGCCCAGCTCGTCATAGAGGTAGTTGTGAAAGCGGGTGCCGATGTTGCTGGGGCGCGCTGACAGCGAGATGCACACCTGCATGTCTTTGTTGAGAATCGGCATGCCCTTAGCTTTCCACACTCCTGCCGCTAGAGCCCGGCCTGGATGACGAGCAGGCCCGGGAAGACGGCGAACGCCACCGTGATGGGGAGGATGAGAAACACGAGTGGCATCAACATGATGACCTCGCGAGCGGAAGCCCGCTCCTGGAGTCTGCGCCCTGCCTCGGCCCGAGCCTCAGCGGCCTGAACGCGCAAAACATCGGCCAGAGGCGTGCCACGGTCGATGCTCGAGATCACGTGATCGAGGAGGCGACTCAGTGGGGGCACATCCAATCGAGTGGATAGCTCGCCGAGGGCCTCAACGAGTGGGATGCCCAGCTGTACGCGCGCGAGCTCGCCCCGAAGCTCAACCGCCAACGGGCCGTGGCCCCGGGCTGCAACTCTGGTGAGCGCATCCCGGAAGCCCTCCCCTGCAGTCAGGCAGATGGCGAGCAGTTCGCACAGTGCGGGCAACTCTTCGAGAATCAGCGCAAGACGCTTTCGTGCCTGTCGGGCCAGAAGGTAGCGCCGGGTGCTGAGCCCGACTCCCCCACCGACGATGGTCAGTCCGATAACGGCAAACACGGAGGCATGCATCGAAGCGACTGCGAGCAGCCCGGTGACGAGCCCCACGCCCGTGCCAACAAGGCCGGATTCAAAAACCTTGAGACGCCATTGATCGGGGCTGCAGGTGACTCCGGCTTGGCCCAGAAGTCGGCGGGTGGAAGACCCTCCATCGACGGCTTGTCGCAGTGATTCGGGAACTCGGTCGGAAAGGCGGGCCACGAGGGAGCGATACCGTTCCCGTCGCTGCGCTAGCGACGCGACGGCAACTCGATGGGCCTCGGGAGAGACATCCGACACCCACGGGGCAACCCGCGTCATGAGGTTTGCTCGCCCCGGGGTCCGCACCGACAGAGCAACCAGCCACATGCCCGCACCCAGACCGGCGCCGCTGAGCAGGGCGAGACCCGTGAACACATTCATGCGGCGAACACCCTGGCCGGCACGGGAGTGCGGCCCAACCGGAGCATCAGGCGATAGGCCAACAGGGTGAGGGCGAATCCACCGACGATAAGCGTGATGCCCGCGGGTGAGTTGTACGCGGCGGCCGCTTCGGCTCGGAGCGACAACAGCACGAGGACCACCCAGGGAGCCGCAACTCCCACCCGCGCAGCAACCTTGACCCAGCTCTGTTTCGCCTCCACCTCGCGGACCAGGTTGCGTTCCCGACGAATCTGTTCGGCCAACTCTCGAAGCACGTCGATCACTCGAGTTCCACCCACCTGATGAGCCACGCGTACGGTCTCAATGATGGCGTCGCCGGTCGGGGATGCCCACTCGGATTTGAGGCCATCGAGGCACGCATCAGCGTCTCCGGAGACCTGGATGGACATCCAGAAGTGTCGTGCCGGCTCGGCGACAGCGGCCGGCGCCGCCATGGCTGCGGTCGCCAGTGCCTGGAGCAAACTCACTCCAGAACGAATCTGCGAGATCATCACCTCCACGAGGTCGGGATAACTCGCCTCGACGTGCCGCAGGCGACGCTGTTCGCGTCGACGATTCAGAACATGGAGGGCCATCGATCCCGCCACCCCCGCGGCCAGTGACAAGCCGATGACGCCTGTCAGTACGAGGCCCACGGCAGCAACCCCGATGCCTAATCCGACGCTGGAAGCGATGGTCGGCCACGGGAAATTCCGCTTGGGCCGCACCTGAGCTGACGTGCCTGACCCGCCGCCGGAGTGCGCAAATACGGGTGCAGTGAGAATCAAGAAACCGCCGGCCCCACCGATGAGGCCTGCGACTAGAGCCAGGATGGTGATTACTGTCGGCACGCGAAGACCTCCTCAGTTTGCGGCAACCCATCGACTACATCGCCGGTCACGCGCACGACTTCTCGCACCCTTCGCGCTCCGGTGGCCGACATTTCGCAATGCACGACAAGGCCGATGCTCGCGGCCACCGCGGGCACAACGAATGAAGAGTCGATGTTGCGGCCGGCGAGCAAGGGCAATGTGCAGAGTTTGGCCAGAGCATCCCGCGCTGAATTGCCGTGAATAGTGCAAGCCCCCGGCAGTCCACTGTTGAGAGCAATAAGCAGGTCGAGGCTCTCCGCCTCGCGAACCTCCCCGACGACAAGCCGATCCGGACGCATGCGAAGGGCTTCCTTAATGAGGCGACGCAGCGTCACTTCGCCCTGCCCCTCGAGGTTGGGCTGCCGGCACTGCATCGCCACGACATCCCGTGCACGACAGTTGAGCTCGAACGTCTCCTCGACGGTGACGATGCGCTCTCGCTCAGCCACCGAGTTCAAAAGCGCGTTGAGCATCGTCGTCTTGCCCGCTTGGGTCGCACCAGAGACCAGGATGTTCGTTCCCTTGCCCATCTCGGTCACCAGAACGTCGGCCAACTTTCGTGTCAGCGACTTGCGCTCGACAAGGTCGTCGAGGGAGGTGATCGAGCGTGCAAACTTGCGAATGTTGATCGACCAGTGCGTTGAGGTGATGTCAGGAATCACCACGTGCAGGCGCGAACCGTCGGGTAGGGATGCGTCAACGAACGGGCTTGATGCATCGATCCGGCGCCCCGTGGATTGCAACATGCGTTCGACGAGATGCCTGACCTGATGGGCTTCGAGGGCAATGGCCGTGAGCTCACTCTTGCCGGAACGCGCCACGAATACGCGGTCGGGAGCGTTGATCCAGATCTCTTCGATGCTCGGGTCGTCGAGCAATGGCTGCAGTGCCCCGAATCTGGCGAGCTCGTTCACGGCCAGGTTCACCAGGCCCTGCTCGTCGAGTCCGCTGCTCGTGACGTCTGTTTCGATAAGCCCACGGATGCGCGCCGTGGCGGCCTGTCGAAGGCGGTCTTCTCCCGGGGCTCCCGAGCCATCAACGCCTCGAAGGTCATTGCGGATGGCTTCCACCACACCATTCAGCACGTTTGTCATGCGTGCCAGTGTGAACAGAATCAGGCCCCCAGCTCGCTACTTCTCCACAGGCATCAATCAAGCCCGGTAACCTAAGAGCGATGTCCATTCGCGAAGACCTGCGCAACGCGCAGTCACATGACCCTGCCGCCAGAAACGGTTTCGAGACCTTCCTGGTGTCTTCTGGCCTGCACGCAATCTGGGGCCACCGCTGGAACCACTGGCTCTGGGCACACGGATTCAAACTTCTCGGGCGCATCGGGTCGGCTTGGATTCGCTTCTGGACCGGGATCGAGATTCACCCCGGTGCTACCATCGGCAAGCGCTTCTTCATCGACCACGGCATGGGCGTCGTGATTGGCGAGACCGCAGAAATCGGTGACGATGTGATGCTCTACCACGGCGTTACACTCGGCGGCAGATCAATGGAGCACGGCAAACGCCACCCCACGATCGGCAACCACGTCGTTGTTGGCGCCGGCGCCAAAATCTTGGGCCCGATTCACATTGGAGCGGGCAGCGCAATCGGCGCGAACGCTGTCGTGGTTCGCGATGTTCCGGCCGACTCAATTGCCGTTGGTATCCCGGCCCAGATTTCAGCCAAAAAGACCGTTGCCGGCACCGCAAGTGGCGACATGGTTCCCGACATCGACTGGGTCGACCCCGCGATCTTTATCTAGCCGTGAGCTAGTTCTCGTCGCCGATGGCGGCCAGGCGCGCCTCTTCGTCGGTCGCGATGCACGACTCGATGACGGGCCCGAGTGCGCCGTCCATCACCTGGTCAAGGTTGTAGGCCTTGTAGCCAGTACGGTGGTCAGCAATGCGGTTCTCGGGGTAGTTGTAGGTGCGGATGCGCTCCGAGCGGTCAACCGTGCGAACCTGGCTCTTTCGAGCTGCACTTGCCTCGGCCTCGGCTTCTTCTTGCTGCTTGGCCAAGATGCGCGCACGAAGCACGCGCATACCGGCCTCGCGGTTCTGCAGCTGGCTCTTCTCGTTCTGCATCGACACCACGATTCCAGTTGGCAGGTGGGTGATTCGAACGGCCGAGTCGGTCGTGTTCACCGACTGACCACCGGGGCCACTCGAGCGGTAGACAT
>CAZPVE010000061.1:0-675 GCA_964589925.1 uncultured Aurantimicrobium sp.
GCGGCGATCTTCGGGGCTGGCCTGCAGCACGTTGTCGAGTCGACCCTGGCCGACGATGACGTGCATCTCTTTGCCGAGGCCCGAGTCGCTGAGCAGCTCTTGCACATCGAGCAAACGGCACTGCTCGCCGTTGATGGCGTACTCGCTCTGGCCGTTGCGAAACAGGGTTCGACTAATGGTGACTTCGGAGTACTCAATCGGCAGAGCACCGTCGGAGTTGTCGATGGTCAGCGCAACCTCGGCGCGACCGAGTGGTCCGCGCGTCGACGTTCCGGCGAAGATGACGTCTTCCATCTTGCCGCCGCGCAGGGTCTTGGCGCCCTGCTCGCCCATGACCCAGGCGAGGGCGTCGACGACATTCGACTTGCCCGAACCGTTTGGGCCGACCACACAGGTGACACCGGGTTCGAACGCAAAAGTGGTTGGTTGAGCGAACGACTTAAAGCCCTTTAGTGTCAGGCTTTTTAGATACACGTCGATGGCTCCCGAAGTTGGCAGTGCAAAGGCACTGCCTCAAATTTAGTGGATGCCCGACCAGAACGCGTTCAGGGCTCCTGCCGCGACGCCAGGGTGGTCGACGACGGCCAAGTGGCGGCCTCCTTCGATGACGAAAAGCTTTGCCTCGGGTAGCCCGGTCACGAGTTCGCGAATCTGATCGGCAGTGATTCCCGGGTC
>CAZPVE010000061.1:685-6222 GCA_964589925.1 uncultured Aurantimicrobium sp.
TCGCTGTCGCCAGCCATGACAAGCCCCGGAACCGCAATCGATGGCAGGTGTTCACGCACGTCGTAGCCGGCCAGAGCCTCACAGCACCGGGCATAGGAGTCGTCGTCGACATCCTCGAAAACTTCCATGAGGGTTTCGAGCCAAATGGGGTCTTCGGCCACGAAAGTCGGAGTGAACCAGCGTGGAACAATGTCGGGAATCAACGTGCCGGTGCCTTTTTCGCGCACGAGAGCGGCGCGCTCGGCCCACGAGTCGGCCGTGCCAAGTTTTGCGGCCGAACAAATCACGGCGAATGAGCGCACGCGATCGGGGTGGTGCAGGGCGAGTTCGAGGGCGATGGCCCCCGAGATGCTCACACCCGCATAGTCGAAGCGGTCGACACCCAGCCGGTCAGCGATGCCCACGATGGCATCGGCGATGTCGACCAGCGAGAACGGGCCGCTTGCCGGGGCGGAATCACCATGGCCAGGCAGGTCCCAGGTGATGGGCTGCACATCGGGCGCAAAAAACGGGAGGGCGCGAGTCCACATCGGACTGGCACTGCCGAGCGATGACCCAAGAAAGACCACCCGGCCTTCCGGGTCAAAATCGTCAGGAAGTCGGTAGCTCAGTTCGAGCGACATGCTTAGTGGTCGTCCTCGAGTTCGCGACGAATCGAGTCAGCAGCCGATTGCAACACCTCAACAAGACGAGGGATGTCGAGGTGGGTCAAGTGAGCGACGACGCCCAAAGCGGCAACAGCACGGCCACCACGAAGGATCGGAACAGCGACAGAACCGTTTCCGGCGGTGCTCTCCTGGCGCGCCACGGCGTATCCGCGCTGACGAGTCTCGTCGAGCTCCTTCTTGAGCTTGACCGGGTCGACGATCGAATACGGAGTGGTGCGCTCGAGTGGACGACTCAGATATTTCTCGATGGCCTCGGGGGTCTGCCAAGCCAGCAGTACCTTGCCCACGCCGGTCGTGTGAAGGGGCAGGTGCCCACCGGCGCGCGATGCCGTCTTGACGGAGCGCTCGCCACCAATGCGGTCGACATACAGAGCCTGACCGCGGTCGAGAACGGCCAGAGTGATGTTCTCGCCGGTCTCTTCGTAGAGACGAGCAAGCGTGGGAAGGGCGCGGTGGCGAAGCTGGTCACTCACCGGTGCGAGCTGGCCAATCGACCACACGCGTGTACCGATGCGGTACTTGCGGTCAGAACCGCGAACCAGGAATCCGCCGGTCACAAGCTCGGCAACAACGCGGTGTGTACTCGACATCGGCAGGAGGGACTTCTTGGAAATCTCCGAGAGGGTGAGCGCTCGGCGGCGTTCATTGAAGCATCCGAGGACAGCGATTGCGCGGCCGATCGAGGAGATCGGGGCACCTGCCGTTGTGCGAGCTGGACTCATGAAACTGACCTTTCAGTTACCTCAAACAGAGGTTCCAATGAGCGGAACACTACTCCTCCTGCATCCCGTTCACAAATGGATAAGGGACAACCCCGGCAATCGTTATGCAGGCGTGACCCCGAAGGCGTCGGCGAGACGCTTGATCTTCTCTGCGCGCCCCAAACGGGGCAGGTCACTTCCATCGCGCACCACGCGGCCGCGTGATTCAAAGTCGGCCAAGAAGTCGAGGGCCCACGAGACGTCGGACCGGGTTGGGCTGATGGCCTCATTGATCACAGGAATCTGCTCGAGGTCGAGACAGAGCTTGCCGGTGAGACCGAGCGCCACAGCCAGCTCAGACTTCTCTCGAAGGATCGGGTGACTGGTGCCCACCGTTGGCCCGTCAATCGGGCCGGGAAGGTTTCCGATGCGACTGGCAACCACCAGGCGCGAGCGCGGGTAGGCCATGGCCAAGTCATCAACACTCGTGCCGGTGTCGCGACGATAGTCACCACTTCCGAATGCCAGTCGAAAGGCTCCTCGAGCACACGCGATGTTGCGGGCCTCCTCAACGCCGAGAGCCGACTCGATGAGAGCGAGCACCGGTGTCGACCCACCCAGACGGTCATATGTTTCGGTGACATGACTGGCGTCTTCGGTCTTGGCAAGCATCACGCCGAGCAGACCCGGGACGCCGCGCAGGTGATCGAGGTCATCCGACCAAAAGGTCGTGCTGTGGTCGTTGATGCGCACCCAGCCTTGACCTCCACTCGAGAGCCAGGCGGCGACGTCGGCGAGCGCCTTCGGCTTGAGCGCCGGGTCGACCGCGTCTTCGATGTCGAGGATGATCTGGTCGGCCCGGGAAGCCATCGCGGCATCAAATAGCTCGGGGCGCGTACCGGGAACGAGCAACCAGGAACGCGAAATTTCTGCGGCGACCCGGGGTCGCGGCGAAGTTGGGGAAGTCACGGTCGCCATCCTAACGAGCGCCGAGAACGCGACCTGAACGCAGGGCAAAGCATCGGTGCCCCCGCTCATGCCGGGGCAGCGAAAACTAGACTCGCACCGTGGCCGACAAGAATGCTCCGACGCGAACCGTAACCGGTCGCGCGCTGGCCGTGCTCGACACGTTTGACGCCACCCACCGACGCCAGTCGCTGGCGGCGATCTCCCGCCGGTCGGGGCTCCCCCTCACGACCGTGCACCGCCTCGTTCACGAGCTCGAAAATCAGGCCGCGCTCGTTCGCGGGCTCGACGGCGACTATGAAATCGGCAGCAAGATTTGGCGACTGGGACTCCTCGCCTCGGTCCATTCAGAACTCCGCGAGATTGCACTGCCCTACATGGAAGACGTTTACCAACTCGGAAACGACGCCGTTCAGATTGCTGTTCTCGACGGGCTGCGTGCCCTCGTCGTGGAGCGCATCGCCGGCTCGCGCACCATGGAAGTACTGAGCAAACCAGGCTCTCGCTTGCCCCTGCACGCGACCGGCGTCGGCAAAGTGTTGCTCGCATTTGGTGACAAAGAACTTCAGGATGCGGTGCTCAACTCGCTCGACCGGTTCACCGAATCCACGATCACCGACTCGGGCAAGCTCTCCAGCCAGCTGCAGACCATTCGCCTCCAGGGGTTCGCGCAGACCTATGAGGAGCTTGCCGAGGGTGCCAGCTCGATTGCCGTCCCCCTTCGCGGCAAGGGCGGTCGAGTTATCGCCGCCATGGGCATCGTTGCCCCGGTGGGCATTCGCGACGTGGGCAAATTGGTGCCCGTGATGCAGGTGACCGGCGCCGCACTGTCACGAAAGCTAGCCGAGGCCGGACTCACCGACGCCTCCCGCCTGCAAGCGGAATAACAGCCCAGTCGAGATTGCCCTTCCACTATCCGGAAGGCTGCTAGGTTTTTTCTCCTCGAATGCAGTTGTCTGGATTCAGGCTTACTGCACAATTCGAAGGAGAATCATGGCTCGCGTCGTTCGAGGAACACCCCGCACTCCCCTGGACATCGTTGATGGACTCGCTGAACTCGGCACCGCGACCGTTCACGAGGCTCAAGGCCGCATCGGCCTTCTCGACATTCGACTGCGCCCAATCTTTCCCGCCAAGATCGCGGGCAACGCCCTGACCTGCGAGGTTGCCCCCGGCGACAACTGGATGATCCACGTCGCCGTTGAGCAGGCAGCGCCCGGCGACATCCTGATCGTGACCCCGACGAGCCCCTGCGAAGACGGCTACCTGGGTGATCTTTTGGCCGAAAGCCTGATGGCGCACGGCGTTCGCGGCCTGGTCATCGACGCCGGCGTGCGCGACGTGGCGACACTCACTGAGATGGGCTTCCCGGTGTGGTCGAAGAACATTGGTTCGCAGGGCACCGTCAAGGAAACCGTCGGCAACGTGCAGACCCCCATCGTGATCGCCAACCAGCACATTCGCCCCGGCGATGTCGTCGTTGCCGACGTCGACGGTGTTGTCGTGGTTCGCCGCGAAGATGCCGCAGACGTTTTGAAGAAGGCCCAGGACCGCGAGGCTAACGAGGCCGGCAAGCGCCAGCGTCTGGCCGCGGGCGAACTCGGCCTTGACATCTACAACATGCGCGAGAAGCTCGCCGCCAAGGGCCTCGTCTACGAGGACTACCAAGGATGACGAACTCTCAGGTGGCCGTCGACTGCGCGGTGATGCGCGGTGGAACATCCAAAGGCCTGTTCTTTCTCGAGAGCGACTTGCCGGCAAGCCGCGAGGCTCGCGACCGCTTCTTGCTCGCCGCCATGGGGTCGCCCGATGTGCGTGAGATTGACGGCATGGGTGGCGGTCACCCGCTGACCTCGAAAGTTGCGGTGGTCAGCCGCTCCACGCGCCCGGGAATCGACGTGGACTACCTGTTTTTGCAGGTCTGGCCGGACCGCGCCGAGGTAAGCGACACGCAAAACTGCGGCAACATCCTCGCCGGCGTGGGCCCGTTCGCGATTGAAAAGGGCCTCGTCGCCGCCCAGGACGGCATCACCCCCGTGGCGATCTTTATGGTCAACACCGACTCCAAAGCCACCGCATTCGTCGAGACCCCGGGTGGCGTCGTCAACTATGCCGGTGACGCACGCATCGACGGCGTGCCGGGAACCCACGCCCCCATCAACATCAACTTTGAGGATGTCGCAGGCTCGAGCTGCGGCGCGCTCTTGCCCACCGGGAACGCTGTTGACGTGGTCAACGGCATCGAGGTCACCTGCGTCGACAACGGCATGCCCGTGGTCTGCCTGAACGCCTCCGACTTTGGCATCACCGGGTACGAAACTCCCGCCGAGCTCGAAGCGAATGCCGACCTCAAGGCACGCGTCGAAGAGATCCGCCTTGCTGTTGGCCCGCTGATGAACCTGGGTGACGTCACCAACAAGACCGTTCCCAAGATGAGCCTGCTTGCTCCCGCACGTGACGGCGGCCTCGTGAGCACTCGAACATTCATTCCTCACCGGGTCCACGAGTCCATCGGCGTTCTCGGCGCGGTATCGGTTGCCACCGCCTGCATGCTCGAAGGCAGCGTCGCCGCCACAATCGCAGGGCTCACAACCGTCGGGGCAAGCCTCGAGGTGGAGGTCGAGCATCCGACCGGTTTCTTCACCGTCTCGATGGAGGTCGACAACTCGTCGGGCTCACCGGTTGTCACAAAATCTGCGCTGCTGCGTACGGCACGCATGCTCATGTCTGGCTCCATCTATGTTCTCGAATCCGCTTGGGAGAAGAAGTAAATGATCATCGACTGTCACGGTCACTACACGACCGCTCCAGAGCCCCACAACCAGTGGCGCATCGACCAGCTGGCTGCCTACAAAGCCGGCAAGCCAAGCCCGGCCTACCCCGAGATTTCTGACCAAGAGATCATCGACTCCATCGAACAGAACCAACTCAAGCTCATTCAGGAGCGCGGCTCGGACCTCACGATCTTCTCCCCTCGCGCATCCGCCATGGGCCACCACGAGGGTGACCAGCGCATCAGCCTCGAGTGGACCGTGGCTTGCAACAACCTCATCAAGCGTGTTGTTGACCTGTTCCCCGAAACCTTCGTAGGTGTAGCGCAGCTCCCTCAGTCGCCCGGTGCCGATCTCACCGAGTCAATCAAGGAGATGGAGCGCTGCATCAACGAGCTGGGCTTCATCGGCGTAAACCTGAACCCTGACCC
>CAZPVE010000062.1:0-6074 GCA_964589925.1 uncultured Aurantimicrobium sp.
CAATCTGCTTCCAGTCAGTAGCGACACCGATCATGAGCAGACCACTCTGAACGGTAATGAGAATAAGAGTTCCGATAACGGTTCCCCACATGCGGCCGATACCACCCATGAGTGAGGCTCCACCGATGACGGTTGCGGCGATGGCGTAGAGCTCCATACCGGTACCCGAGGAGGGCGAGCCGCCACCCAGGCGAACGTAGGCGTAGAAACCAGCGAGACCCGAGAGAGCACCACCGACGAGGTAGATCTTCGAGGTGTGGCGGGCCACGCTAATACCTGCGGCGCGAGCAGCAAATGCGTTCGAACCGATGGCGTAGGTGTAAAGACCGAAGCGAGCCTTGTGCAGGAAGAGGCCGACCACAAGAGTCACGAGGGCCATCAGGATGAACAAGGGCGAAATCAGCCCAGTATCAAAAGTCTTCACATCAATTCCGGGAATGCGGAGTGGGTTGATGAGCGAAAAGTCGTTGGGCCCCTGAAGCGGCATGCCGCCCGAGATGATAATCGCGAGACCAGCAGCAGCACCGAAGGTGGCCAGGGTCGCAATGAAGGGGACGATCTTGAGCACGTTGATGAGGAAGGCGTTGACCGCACCGACAAGAAGTCCGGTGATGACAGCAACGACTGCCGCTAGTGCAAGGTAGGGCCATGCAGCCGGTCCGGTGATTGATGCGGTGAGGTGAAGTCCATTGACGAGCACCCAACCCGCGGTCACCGTCGAGAGGCTCAGGGTGGCACCGACCGAGAGGTCGATGCCACCACTGATGACCACGAGGGTTTCGGCGACAGCAAGCAGAATGTACGAACCCCAGTCAGTGAGGATCGTGCTTCCCACACTCGTGCTCAGGAAGGTTCCTCCTGAAAGTGTGGTGAACACTGCGGAGAGGATGATGAGAACCAAAATCAGCAATGCTGTTTGATTGCCCACAAATCCCTGGATCCGCTCCTTGGCTGTGATGCTCTGCTTGCTGTCGACCATAGTGAAACCCTGTTTCTCGATGTGTGTTGTTAGTTAGCTACGTAGGTGTACTTCTTGAGGTCAGCCTCGGAGGTGTTGGCGTCAAGAGTTACGTTAGGAATAACAACATCGCGCTCGGCGGGCTTGGTGCCGTTCTTGATGTACGCAACCAGGGTCTTGATGGCGAGGCGAGCCTCAGCAGCAGGGTCCTGAGCGATCAGAGCGGTGAACACGCCCGACTTGATGAGTGCAACGTTAGCTGGGTAAGCGTCGTATCCAACCAGAGCAATCTTGCCGGTGAGGTTCTTAGCCTGGAGAGCTGCAGCAGCACCCGAAGCGTTGGTTCCGTCAATAGCGAAGATACCTGAGAGGTTGGGGTACTTGGTCAGCCAGTTCTGAACGTTGGAGGCAGCAGTCTGAGGGTTCGATGCCGAGTAAGCAACGTCCTTGATCTGGATGCCGGGGTACTTGTCAGCAACGGCCTTCTTGAAGCCCTCGAGACGAGCAACGTTGGTGGTAGCCGTAGCCGAGGTCAGACCAACAACAACTTCGTAGGTCTTGCCGTCTGCGTAGCCAACCTTGGCAGCGATTGCGTCAGCAGCCTTTGCGCCACCGTCAGCGTTGTCACCGGTGATGAAGGTGATGACCTTCGAGAGGTCCTCAACGTGGGTGTCAACGTTGGCAACAGCGATGCCAGCAGCGACAGCCTTGTCGTTTGCAGCCTGGAGGCCGTTGGGGTCGGTCGGGATCAGAACGAGTCCGTCAGGCTTCTGAGCGATGACGTTCTCAACGATCGGAACCTCGGTTGCGACGTCGTAGTGCGAGGGGTCACCCTGCCAGATGAGGGTTACGCCCTCAGCCTTGGCTTCTTCCTCAGCGCCGACCTTCATGGCCTGGAAGAACGGGTCCGACTCTGCACCCATTACGAAAGCAATCTTGATGGGCTTGTTCGACGAGCCACCGGAGCAAGCGGTTGCTCCGAGAGCCAAGGCGCCGACAATACCGACTGCTGCGGCGATCTTGATAGAACGCTTCATGTGGTTATCTCCTTGATGTTTTGCTAGGCGACAACCGAGAAATCAGAAGCGCCGTTGCGTGATTTTTGTGAGAATTTGCGAGAGCGTTCTCGCAAATACTTATTACATAGTGTCAGATTGTTTTTAGTTTTTGCAACCTGACACCAATAACGTTTTTATAACGTCAGTCTGGGAGCTGCATCCGAGAGAGAATGAACCTGTGAGTAAGCCGACACTGAACGATGTTGCCCGGGCTGCGGGAGTATCCCGCGCAACGGCCAGTCGCGCCCTCTCAGACTATGGACGCATCGCCCCGGAGACAGTCACGGCAGTAAAGAAGGCCGCCGAACGCATCGGCTACCAGCCCAATGAGATTGCCCGGTCCATGCGCGCCGGCAAGACAAAGACCATCGGACTCGTCATTATCGCGGACTTCACCAACGTCTTCTTCGACAGGGCGACCAAGGGCATCGTCGACACCGCTCGCGCGCTCGGCTATCAAGTGCTGATCTACAACACGAACGAGGACGTAGAACTGGAGCGAGAGGCAATCACCACGCTGACACAGAAGCGGGTAGACGGACTCATCGTGGTTCCGTCTACGTCAGAGGGCCACGATCACCTTGTCGAACTGACCAAAGCCGGCACGCCTCTCGTCGTCATCGACCGCGAAGTTCCGGGCGTCAAAGCCACAACGATCACGACGGATGATGCCTCCTCGTGCGAAGCGGCCGTCGATGCCGCGGTTGCGCAGGGGCACACGAACCTCGGGTTTCTCATCGCCACACCCACGGTGAATGGGTTTCAGAGCAGAATGCCCGTGCTGCAAAACTCCGCAATCGAAAGTCGCGTTCGCGGATTTCAGGCCGGGGCAAAAAAGCACAAGAAAGTCAAAGCCACGTGGTGCTTCTCGGATGAATCGCCCGCGACGACAATCGCAGCGGTGGAAAGCCTGCTGGACTCCCCCTCCGCACCAAGCATCATCTTCACGAGCAACAACGACATGGCGCTCGCCATGCTGAAAGTTGCCGGTCAGCGCGGACTCACCATCGGCAAGAACATCTCACTGGTCACGGTCGATGACTCGGCTTGGCTTGAGGCGGTGACGCCCGGTATCACCGTGATTGAGCGCCCCGTAGATGAACTCGCGGAACTCGCTGTGCGAAAACTTGTTGGGCTTATGGAAAAGACATCCACGCGCGTTGATGAGACGCTCTTGCCCACACGGCTGATTAGCCGCGGATCTATTGCGACGTTGAACTAAACGTCGTCGATCTGACGCACCTGATAGCCAGCGTCACGAAGGGTTTTGACCACGGACTTCGAATGTGTCGGGCCTCGAGTCTCAATGTGCAGTTCGAGTTCCGCCTCGTTGATCTGGAACTTGCCGTGGCGCGTGTGCACAACCTCGACGACGTTTGCGTTCGCCTGGGCGACAAGCTGTGATGTCGCGGCGAGCTGGCCAGGGCGGTCGGGCAGCATGATGCGCAGCTTCAGGTAGCGGTCAGACGCAGCCAGGCCGTGAGCCACGATGCGCTGCATCAACATGGGGTCGATGTTGCCACCGGAGAGGATCGCAACCGTCTTTCCGGACTTCTTGACTTTGCCCTCAAGGATTGCTGCCACGCTCACGGCGCCCGCGGGCTCGACAACCAGCTTGGCGCGCTCGAGCAACATCACGAGAGCCTTGGCGGTGGCATCGTCAGAGACGGTCACCACCTCGTCGACAAAGTACTTGATGATCGGGAAGTTGACCGCGCCAGGAGTGGCCACCGCAATGCCGTCGGAGATCGTGGGGTGAACATCCACTTTCACGGGCTTGCCAGCCTTGAGCGAAGGCGGGTAGGCCGCCGCGTTCTCAGCCTGCACGCCAATGATGCGCACCTTGCGACCGAGCTCCGCCGACCGCAGCTTGACGGCCGCGGCAACACCCGAGATCAGACCTCCGCCACCGATCGGCACGATGATGGTGTCGACATCCGGAACATCCTCAAGGATTTCCAGGCCGACCGTACCCTGACCGGCGATGATGCGCGAGTCGTCAAATGGGGGAATGAAGACGGCCCCGGTCTTGGAAGCAAAAGCGCGCGCCGCGGTCAGTGACTCATTGAAGATGTTGCCCTCGAGAACGACATTGGCGCCGTATCCCTGCGTGGCCTCGAGCTTGGGCAGAGCCACACCCAGCGGCATGAAGATGGTTGCCTTGATGCCCAGTTCTTTGGCCGCGAGGGCAACGCCTTGGGCGTGATTTCCGGCGGAGGCAGCGACGACACCCTTCTTGCGCTCAGCAGGAGTGAGTTGCGAGATGAGGTTGTAGGCCCCGCGTACCTTGTAGCTGCCGGTGCGCTGCAGGTTCTCGCACTTCAGAAGCACCTCGGAGCCCAGAATGGATGACAGGTTTCGCGACGACTCCATGGGCGTCGACTGAGCGACGCGAGCCACAACCGCTCGAGCAGCCTCAAAGTCTGCGAGCTTAGGTCCGGGAACAGTTACACGTGCCATAAGACCTAATCCTACGGCTCTAGAACTTGCCACCCATTTCGTGGAGCCGGGCAATTCGCTCCTGAATCGGCGGGTGGGTCGACATCAAGCGTTGGGCCATGTTGGGCTTCGGGGCCGGGTCGGCAATCCAGAGGTGCGCCATGCTCGACGACTGGCGCTGCATCGGGCGACCGTAATCCTCGAGTTTTTGCAGGGCACGAGCCAAAGCTTCAGGGTTTCGTGTCGTCATCGCACTCGTGGCGTCGGCGAGATACTCTCGCTGGCGCGAGACGGCAAGCTGCACCAAAGTGGCGACCAGCGGGGCGAGAATCATGGCCACAATTCCGAAGATGAGAACGAGCGGGTTTCCTCCCCCGTTGTCGTTGTCGTCCCGGCCGCGACCAGCGAAGAAAGACATACGCAGCAATATGTCGGCAATGAACCCGACGGCCACGACGAGGCCGAACACGATCATGCCCACCCTGATGTCGTAGTTCTTGACGTGGCCCATCTCGTGAGCCATCACGGCCTCGAGTTCACTGTCATCCATCAGGTCGAGGAGGCCCGACGTGGCTGCAACCATGGCGTGCTCGGGGTCGCGCCCCGTTGCGAAAGCGTTCGGCGCTTGATCGTTGATGATGAATACCCGCGGCATGGGCGTTCCGGTCGTGATGCTCAAGTTCTCAACAACCCGATAAAACCGTGGGTTGTCAGCTTTCTGGATTTCGATCGCACCACTGAGGGCAATCGCCTCGCTGCCAGCGGCGAAGTACTGCAGGAGCGACCAGGCGGCCGCGACGCCCAGGACCCAGAACATGATCGTGATGTCGCCGTACATGTAGGAAGCTATCCATCCGAGCACACCGATAATCACCAGGAATACGAAGATGTAGACGATGGTGTTGCGTTTATTCGCGGCGATGGCCGAGTACATGAACCTACCTCGTGACGAGTCTCAACGTACGGGGATTAGAACTGAACGCGCGGAGGCTCTTGGATGCTCGCAGCATCGGCGACATCGAAGAAGTCACGCTTGGCGAAGCTGAGTCGGCGAGCCCAGATGTTGTTGGGGAAGACCAAAATCTTGGTGTTGAACTCGCGAACGCCACCGTTATAGAAGCGACGAGCAGCCTGAATCTTGTCTTCGGTGTCGACGAGTTCCGCCTGGAGCTGGAGGAAGTTCTGGCTCGCCTGAAGCTGCGGATAGGCCTCGGCCACGGCAAAGATGCTTTTCAGTGCCGCCTGCATGTGTGACTCGGCGAGCGCGGCATCAGCCGGCGTCTGGGCCGAGATCGTCTCAGCGCGGGCCTTGGTCACGGCCTCGAAAACGCCACGCTCATGCGACGCGTAACCCTTAACGGTTTCGATCAGGTTGGGAATCAGGTCGGCTCGGCGTTTGAGCTGAACCGTGATGTCACTCCACGCTTCGTCAACGCGAACGTTCAGCGTGACGAGGGCGTTGTAGGTGGACCACAGGTAGATACCGACGATGACCGCAAGAACGGCAACAACAATGAGAATCGGGAGAAGAACATCCATGCGTACAGAGTACCTTCAGCGCGCATCCAGAAACCTGAAAATTCGCCGTTGCCGAGGTGCGCGAGACACATGAGTGATCG
>CAZPVE010000063.1:0-6023 GCA_964589925.1 uncultured Aurantimicrobium sp.
CGCGTATTCTGTAGACGAAGCATTTGATTATGAGGTTCACGACGACCACGTGGATTGTGAACCCCTAATCAGAGACGCGGTCGTGCTTGCACTTCCGTTCCAGCCGGTGTGCCGGCCAGATTGCGCGGGTCTTGATCCTGAGACCGGTGAACGTCTGGTTGAACCACGCCAGCAGGATGCCTCAGGATCAACTGATCCGCGGTGGGCAGCTCTGCGTGAGTTTTCGGCTTCCGACGACAAATAATGCCTGGCATTACGCAGATTTAGACGAAAGAGACCCATCATGGCTGTACCCAAGCGCAAGAGCTCACGCTCCAACACCAGCACCCGCCGTTCGGCGTGGAAGGCTTCGGCTCCCACGCTGGTCAAGACGGTTGAGAACGGCAAGGTTGTCTACAGCCTTCCTCACCGCGCCAAGGTTGTTGAAGACTCCGCCGGCACCCCGCTGTTCTTTGAATACAAGGGTCGCAAGGTAGCTGACGTTTAGTCACTCCTGACGTCAGGCTCATGTCCGAGCATCCTGATGTTTCCGCGCTCAGCGCGGTTCTCGGTGTCGAGGTTGATCCGGCACTGTTGCGTCAAGCACTGACGCACCGCTCATTCAGTTATGAGAACGGTGGCGTTGGTCACAATGAACGCTTGGAGTTTCTTGGCGACGCCATTTTGGGTCAGGCTGTCACCGTAAAACTCTTTGCTGATAACCCCGATCTGGTCGAGGGGGAGCTGGCGAAGCGTCGTGCCGCACTTGTCTCGACGGTTGCGCTTGCTGAGGTCGCCCGAGGCATCAATCTGGGCTCATACCTTCTGTTGGGCAACGGCGAGGAACTCACCGGCGGCCGCAACAAAGACTCGATTCTCGCGGATGCTACCGAGGCAATTTTCGGTGCCACATTCGTCTCCTGTGGCGATGACGCAGCGCGCGACCTTGTCTTGCGCCTCATCGAACCACTCATGGGCGACCCGTCGCGTTTTGGCGCTGCCATGGACCCCAAGACCAGCCTGCAAGAGTTGGCGGCCGCTCGCGGTGAGGTTCCGACCTACTCGGTCGACCACTCCGGCCCGGATCACGCGCGTGAGTTCACCGCAACCGTGCGCGTCGGCGCTCTCGTCGAGGCCATGGGAACCGGCTCCAGCAAGAAGCACGCCGAAATCGCGGCTGCCCTGGCGGCCTGGAATCTCCTGAGCTCGAACTAATGCCCGAGCTTCCCGAGGTCGAAGTTGTTCGAGCCGGCCTCGAACCTGCCATCGTCGATGCTCGCATCGGCTCGGTGACAGTGTTCGATCCCCGCTCACTGAAGCGTCACGACGCTCGTCGAGGGGATTTCGTTGGCATGCTCACTGGCGTGCGAGTCACCAGTGCACAGCGCCGCGGAAAGTTCATGTGGTTTCCGCTCGAAACCGGCGACGCGCTCGTTACCCACCTCGGCATGAGCGGGCAGGTTCTGCTGCGCACGCCGGATGCTCCCGCCGACCGCCATCTGCGCATCCAGTTTGAACTCGACAAGGCCGACCAGCCTGACGTGCTGATGAATTTTGTCGACCAGCGCATCTTCGGATCAATGGCCGTGGACGAGTTGGTCGAGGCCCAGGGGAGAGTAGTGCCAAGCCAGGTTGCGCATATTGCGCCTGACCCGCTGGAGCCCGCCTTCGACGACGACCGATTCTTTGCTCGCCTGCGCAAGAAACACACCGGCATCAAGCGCGCATTACTCGACCAGACTTTGATCAGTGGCGTGGGAAACATCTATGCCGACGAATCGTTGTGGGCCTCAGAAATTCACTTCGACAAGCCCGCCGACAAGCTCACGCGAACCCAAGCGGCGACACTGCTCGGCGAAGTGCGCAGCGTGCTGGGCAAGGCGCTTGCTGAGGGCGGCACGAGTTTTGATGAGCAATACCTCAACGTCAATGGTGAGTCCGGCTACTTCGCGCACAGCCTGAATGCTTATGGGCAGCAGGGCAAACCGTGCCCACGCTGTGGCACGCCCATTCAGCGGGTGTCGTTCATGAATCGCGGTTCGCACTTCTGTCCGCGCTGTCAGCGTGAGAGCATTAGGAGCGCGAAGAAGCGCTCGACATCCGCGAGGTGAGTAATGACCGAGGAAGCCACTCAAGCTGGCGCCAGCGTTACCTCGCGCGCACTCGCCATTTTGGCCGCCTTTGAAAACACCACTGGGTCCCTCTCCGTGGCCAAGATCGCCCAGCGAGCTCACCTGCCACTTTCGACCACCTACCGTCTCGTGCGCGAGCTTGAAGACTGGGGCGGCCTGCGCAAGGGCTCCGATGGTAAGTACGGCATCGGTTTTAGGGTCTGGGAGCTGGGTCAAATGGCCGGCCGACGACTTCGTGACCGGGCGCATCCGTTCTTGCAGGATCTTTTTGACCTGACCCACGAGAACGTGCACCTTGCCATCCGTGATGGCATGCAAACCCTCTACGTTGACAAGGTTTATTCCTCACGCAAGATGCCGATCGTCTCGCGAGTAGGTGGGCGCCTGCCACTCCACGCAACGGCTGTCGGCCGTGTCTTGCTGGCCGATCAGCCCGATTGGTTTGTTGACGCCTATCTGCAGCGTGAGCTCGAAGCGCCAACCCCCAAGACCGTGACCGATCCCAAAATTCTTCGTGAGATTGTTGACGAGGTTCGACGGGACGGCTTCTCGGTGACCCACGAGCAGATGCGTGTCGGGGCTCTCTCGGTTGCGATGCCCGTGCACTTCAATGGCAACGTCGTTGCTTCAACCGGCCTTGTCTTCGAAGTTGTGCGCTATCGCGAGGTTCAGCGCCTGCTGCCGTTCCTGCGCGGAACGGTCGAGCGCATCGAGGCGGCGATGGCTGGCGCCCCCACTCGAATCACCGTCTAGCACCGCCCCGAAAGAGCGTTTCTCATTCAATGAGAACAGGGTGTAGGTGCGCCCTTGTTTGGGGTGGATGCTGAACTCATCGCGTTCGATGAGGAGCAGACATGAGCACCGTCACTGAGACGAAAACCTTCGGTAAGGACTACCACGGGTTTGAGCCGTTCAAGCTGACCGATCCTTTTGATGCCTACGCTGCGCTTCGCGCTCAAGCTCCCGTCATGTGGGACGACCGCATCAACATGTTTGTCATTACCCGCTACGAAGACGTGAAGGCCGTCTTCGATAACTGGGAGACCTTCTCGTCGAAAGACGCTCAGGCGCCCATTCGCCCCCTGGGTGCGGCCGCCAAGAAGGTATTGCAAGACGGTAACTTCACCACATACTCGGGCCTGTCGGCTCGCATTCCCCCGGAGCACACCCGCATTCGTGCGGTCGCGACCAAGGCCTTCACCCCTCGTCGTTATAAGGTGCTCGAGCCCTTCATCCGTGAAAACGCTGACCGCTTGATTGATGAGATGGTCGCTAAGGGCGGAAACCGCGGAGACATCCTTCCTGACTTGGCATGGGACCTCCCGACGATCACCATTTTCACGCTCATCGGTGTGCCCACCGACATGATCGAGCAGGTCAAGGAGTGGGCCGGAAGTCGCGCAACCCTGACCTGGGGGGACCTCACCGACGAAGAGCAGGTTCCGCACGCACACAACATGGTGAACTATTGGAACTTCTGCCAGAAGCTCGTCGCCGATGCCAAGGTCACGCCTGGTGACAACCTCGTCACCGACCTGGTTAACCTGCAGGCGGCCGGAGATGACATCAGCGACCACGAAATCGCATCCTTCCTCTACAGCCTGCTGTTTGCGGGCCACGAGACGACAACCACGCTCATTTCGAACGCTGTTCGTCAGTTGTTGCTGCACCCCGAGGCCTGGAACGCCATCATCGCCGACCCGGCCAAGATCCCTGGGGCTGTCGAAGAGGTTTTGCGCTCCTCAGGGTCAATCTTCGCCTGGCGCCGCACCGCCGAGAAAGACGCGGTTATCAACGGTGTCGATATCCCCAAGGGTTCTCAGCTCCTGCTGGTTATGGGATCGGCAAACCGTGACCCCGAGATGTTCCCGAACCCCGACAAGTTCGACATCGAGCGTGAGAATGCCCGCAATCACCTCTCGTTTGGTTTCGGCATCCACTACTGCATCGGAAACATGCTCGGAAAGCTTCAAACGCGCGTGGCCCTTGAGGAGCTCAGTAAGAAGCTGCCCTCGCTCGAGATTGTTCCCGATGTCGACATCACCTTCGGAGACAACCTCTCCTTCCGTGTTCCCACCACAGTCCCGGTTACCTGGTAAATCCACTACCCAACAACAGCAAAAGGAAAGCAATGGCGCTTTACACCTTCCCCTTCGACAGTGCTGAAACTCCCGTTCACGACCGCCTCGGCGGAAAGTGCACGAGCTTGGCCATCATGACTTCTGCCGGCATGCCGGTTCCTCCCGGTTTCGCCGTCACGACGGAGGCTTTCGATGCGGTTGTGAACGACCCCAAGCTGCAGGCTCACATCGCCGAGATTCTGGCTGGTCTCGATAGTGACAATGTGGCCGACCTCGACCACCGTTCGGCCCAGATTCGCGAACTCATCCTGACCCAGCCGGTCCCCGAGGATGTCTACAACGAAGTTCACACGGCTTACAACGAGCTCATGAAGCTTTCCGGTGGCGAGGTTCCCGTTGCCGTGCGTTCGAGCGCGACCGCCGAAGACCTTCCTGACGCGAGCTTTGCTGGTCAGCAGGACACCTACCTGTGGATTCTTGGCGAGTCACACGTTCTCCAGAAGATCCGCGAGTGCTGGGCTTCGCTGTACACCTCGCGCGCCATCACCTACCGCCAGGCCAACAACATTTCAGATGAAGGTCTGTCGATTGCGGTGGCCGTTCAGAAGATGGTCAACTCACGGTCCTCGGGCGTCGCGATGACCATCGACCCGGCCAACGGTGACCGCACCAAGATCGTGATCGACTCCAGTTGGGGTCTGGGCGAAATGGTTGTTTCGGGAGAGGTTACGCCCGACAACTTTGTCGTCGACAAGGTGATGCTGTCGGTTGTGAACCGCATCATCTCTGACAAGCACGAGGAGCTCGTCCCTACGGGGCACGGATCCATCGCGCGTCGCGAGGTCGAAGAGCCTCGCCGTAATTCGTCGAGCCTGAGCGAGGAAGAAATTGTTTCTGTCGCCAAGCTCGCCAAAGCTGCCGAGAAGCACTACGGCAGTGTGCAGGATGTCGAGTGGGCAATCGATGGTGATTTGCCTGCTGGACAAAATGTACTTCTGCTCCAGAGCCGCCCTGAGACGGTCTGGTCGCAGAAAAAGGTGGAGACAAAGATTGCCTCCGCCGGCGCAGGAATCGAAGCGATCACCAAGTCGATGCTCGCCTCGATGAACCGCGTCTAAGCACCACAACGCACCATCCCTCATCTGAGTTAACAACGAAAGGCAGTAAGCAATGGCGCCTAAAGCCGCAAAGAGCTTCCCGTCTCCGTACAGCGTAAAGACCCCCAAGGGTGCTGAAGGCTGGCAGGAGCTCTATCCGTACAACCTGGTTTTCCAGGACAATCTGAAGAAGCAGGAAGAAGAAAAGTTCTGGTTCTGTGACAGCCAGCACTGGCCCAACGTCTTTAAGCCTTTCGAGGTTATTGGTGTTGAGTTCGCCAGCCGCTGTTTGGGTGCGTACAACACTCGTCACTACATCATTCCTCCGGCAAACGGAATCGACTTCCGCATCCACCAGGGATACACCTACTTCAGCCCGGTTGGTGTCGCACCCGAGCTCATTCCTGAGCGCGTGCCGCACTTCCTCGAGCGAGCTGGCTACTACTTCCAGAACTGGGGCACCCTGCTCGAGAACTGGCGCACGGATGTTCTCAAGAACATTGAAGAGATCAACTCGATCAACTTCACCAAGCTGCCCGACATGGTTCCTCTTGAGGACGTCACCGGCGGTAAGGGACAGGACCCTTCGGTTCAGCTGTTCGACGACTACGACCGTCTGATCTCGCTCTGCTACAAGAACTGGGAGCGTCACTTCGAGTTCCTGAACCTGGGATACGTCGCCTACCTCGACTTGTTCATGTTCTGCAAGGAAGCTTTCCCCGGCATCCCCGACT
>CAZPVE010000064.1:0-5916 GCA_964589925.1 uncultured Aurantimicrobium sp.
GGCGGTCGTGCGAGCTGCAGCGTTGCGATCGATGTACTCGCGAGAGAGCGCGAGCTTGGCCCGAAACTCCTGAGACATCATCTACCGCTATCTGTGAGCACCCATTGCGTGCGTGGCGTTCGGGGGCGAATCCCCTGTCGCGACCTAGCCTTGATTCATGGCTCGATCACATCTCACTTTAGCGGCGCTCGCAACGGCCGCAGTCCCCGGTTTTGAACCCACGGGAGTGCAGACACTGAGCACAGGTTCGAATGGCGAATTCGATACGGCACTGGTGACGCAGCGCGGTGGAGCCACCTATCTGGTTCGCGTGCCGACGTCGCTGGCTTCGCAAAACGACCTGGTCAACCAGGTTGTTGCGCTCGAGGCAATGACTCAGGGTGTGCGCTCGCGCCTGATTTTTGAGGTGCCCGAGATTGTTGGTCGCGCTCCGCTGGCGAAGACGTTCGGTGTTGTTCTCAACTACCTGCCTGGCAACGTGATTTCCCTTAAAGACTTCACCAACAACCTTTCACTGGCCGTTTTGGTGGGTCGCGCCACGGGGTCCATTCATCAGCTTCCGACGGGCTTCATCGGTGAAGCAGGTCTTCCCGTGTTTAGCGCGGCGGAGACTCAGCGCCAGACGACCGAGCTGGTGAACCGCGGGCGGACAACGGGCCTGCTCCCTGCGGTTTTGCTTCAGCGCTGGAGTGAGGCCGTCGAGGATGCATCACTGTGGCAGTTCGAGCCAACAGTCATTCACGGATCACTCGGTGTTGACCGCTTCGTCATCGGGGAAGACTCCGTGACGGGAGTTCTGGGCTGGGGTTCGCTTCGCGTCGGCGATCCGGCGTGGGATTTGCACTGGCTCGCCAGCCTGGATCCCGATTCGCAGCTTGCCGCGTTCGACTCCTACGCGGATGTTCGCCAGTCGGCTATCGACCCGACCCTGCGCCAGCGTGCCGTTCTGTACTCCGAACTCGAGTTGGTTCGCTGGCTCTCGCACGGTGTTGAGCTGGGCCGCCAGGACATCGTTGATGACGCGGTGGCGATGCTCGATCGCTTGGTCGACACTGTGCGCGACGAGGATGTCAACACGGTTGCTCAGGAGCCTGAGGCTGTCCTTTCCGTGTCTGAGGTCGCTGTCTTGCTCGAATCGACTCCTGAGGTGGAACAGATTGAGCCAAACGCGACCGCCGAGGTTTTTGCTGCGCCGTCGGAGTCTTATGCGCCGACTCAGGAGTATGCGCCGATTGTGCCCGAGCCCACTCCCGTGGTTGACGCTCAGCCCGAACCTCACCACTTCGAGGCTCCGGTCTCGGAGGTTCCTGGCTTTGTTTCGCCCGAGTCGGTGGCGGATGAGCCCTTTGCGCCAGAACCGGAGCCGATTTCCCCGGATGATGTTGAGACTGCGCCAGCTCCGCTGCAGGGGCCTCGCGTCGACGAATTCGGCAACCCGCTGCCGGAGCGTGAAGCTCCCCGGTTTAGCGACGAGGGCTAACTAGTAGATCTCTGACCATCGGGCGAGCAGCCCGGCTTCGTCGAGCACGCGGTCCGGTCGGATGACGGTGTCGTCGGCGACAAAGTAGAACGCGACGTCGACGTCTTCGAGGGGAACGTTTGCGTAACGAGCGAAGGCGAGACGGTACAGGGCCAGCTGAAGCATGCGCTCCTCGAGGTCGGCGGCGCCGGAGGGCGATTTGCCGGTCTTCCAATCGACGATGTCGTAACGAACTTTGCCGTCAACCTCGTCGCGATAAATCGCGTCGATCTTGCAGATGACGATGTTCGGCCCAAACGGCAACTGAATCTCGAGCTCAACCGCATACGGATCGCGGTTTCCCCATTCGGAGGCTTCGAAGGTGGCCTGCAAGGCGGCGAGTTTGGCCTCGTCGATAGCGCTGAGGTCTTGAATGCCGTCATTCTCTGCAGGGTCAACATCGAGGTAGTCGATGCCGCTGAGAACCTCAGGAGATTTGCCTCGTTTTTCGACCCAGGCGTGAAAAACGGTGCCGAGCATGGTGGCTCGATAGGGCTCCGTCGGTATGGGGCGACGCATCTTCGTGGCTTCTTCGTGCGACTTGCCGACGAAGTCTTTGAAGCGCGATGCGGGGATGCGCACGGGCAACGGGAGTGGTTCTTCGCGCGTGGAGAGTGCCCGCTCCTCGACGAGGAGCTGGATGTCGCTGGCGACATCAGGGTCAATGGAATCGAATGTGCCGGCAGCAAGGGCTTGTTCGACGAGCTGTGCCGCGGCGGCCACGACCTCAGCACGCTTGTCGAGGGCCGGCATGGGCCAGAGCGCCGTTTGCACGGCGACATCGGCAGGCTTTTCTTGGGAAATGTCGGTGGGCAGCTCGGTCGCTTGGTCGACCACTTCGACCACCTCCCGCAGGTAGTCGTTGGGCAGCGCAGCGCTCTGGCGGCTATCCCACATGGCACCGGTGAGGTACACATCGTGTGCGGCGCGGGTAATAGCCACATAGGCGAGGCGGCGATCTTCGGCGAGATAGCGGTCTCGGGCGCCGGTCTTGTAGGCGTCGAATGATTCCTGCAGGCTTACCTGGTAGGCATGGTTGCGCCATTCCCAATGTGGGAGCAAGTCGGCGCGATCTTGGCGCAAATCATCGGGGATGACGCCGAACTTGAGCCAGGTTTCGGCTTTGCCCGTAATGGTTCCTGCATCAGGCTGGAACTGTCGTGGCACCGCGACGAGGTCCCACTCGAGGCCCTTGGCGCCGTGAATAGTCATGAGGTGAACCACGCCCGGTTCGGCACTGCTCTCGCTGGCGGGACTCATTTTGTCGCGGCGTTCTGCCTGCTCGAGCCAGCCGAGGAACGACCCGAGGGTTGCCCCGGGTTCGCTGCTAACGAAGGCGGTGACTGCATCCATGAAACCCGCGATGACGGGTTCGCTCGACGCCATGGTTTCGTTGGCCTCGGCTTCGATGTCGAGGTTGGTTTCTTGGAGGACGAGTGACACCAGCTCATGCAGATCAAGGCCGGCGTATCGACGCAGGCTCTGGATCTGACGGCCTGCGCGGCGCATTCGCTCGAAGCCTTCATCGCTGATGTTCTCGAGCGCCTGGTGGTTGTTGTCGGACCGAGACGCGATGAAGTCGAGGGCGTCGACGAGGCTGGAGCTGTCTTCGGACGCGATGGAATCGCGCAGCTTTTGGACGAGCTCGTCGGAGATTCTCTGGTGATTGTGGTCGTGTTTGCCCAGCCACTCGGCGGCCTTCTTGAGGCCGCGGAGGTCGCGCGGCGCAATTTGCCAGCGCGCCCCAGCCAACAGACGGATGAGTTCAGAGTCGGCGGCGACAAAGTGCATGACACGCAAGGTGCAGACCAAGTCAACGATGACGGGTTCGACCATGAGACCGCCGAGTCCCACGACGCGGTAGGGCACGTCGAGGTCGTCGAGGGCGCGCTTGAATATCTCAAGGTCGGCGATGCGACGACTGAGCAGGGCCGCCGAGGGAACAACGGCCGCACCGTCTTTGGTTTTCGACGCCTCGGGATAGAACTCGGCCCAGTTGTCGATGCGGGTCTTGAACCACTGCGCAACCGCGACGGCTTCTTGATCGATGGTGTCGAAGTATTCGACGAGACACTCGCCGCGCTTGTCTTCTTGCCCGGGTGTGAGGTCACGCTGCTCGAACGGGTGCTTGTCGCCCGGCGCGACAAGGGACTTTTGGTTGAGTTCGCGAGCGACGCGGTTTGCGGCGCGCAGAACCACCTCGGGGTTTCGCCAGCTCTTTGACAGCGGATACACCGGGCGTTCGCTCTGTTCGGGGGCGTATCCGGCAAAGAACTGCGTGATGTTCATGCTGGATGCGCTGGCCCCACGCCACCCATAAATGGCCTGGTTAGGGTCGCCCACCGCGGTCACGGGCACGCCGCGGAAAAGTCGCGAAAGGAAGGCAATCTGCACGCTCGAGGTGTCTTGGTATTCGTCGAGCAGCACGACCTTGTATTGGCCACGAATGGTGTCGCGAACGATGTCACGCTCGACCAGCTGAGAGGCCAGCTCCATTTGGTCGCTGAATTCGATGAGGCGACGCTCCCGCTTGAGTGCCTCATACTGCTCGACCAGCCCGGCGAGAACCTGCAGCCCCACAGCAGCGGCGCGCGACTTGTCGAAGGCGTCGCGGTTGGACGTCTTTCGAGTGGGCGGCTCCTCGATGGGCAGTCCCTCGGGAACGGCGCGGAGAAACTCGGCCGCAAATGCCACGAGCTCGTCGGTCGTGCGCAGGTTGTCTTTGAGACCCCGGGCAGCCTTGAGTAGGGCTTCGGTGACGTCGTCGAGGCGCTTGTCGAGGTCGGCGATGTCGGTGGATGTGGCTTCGGCAACCACCTGACGAGCCAGCTGCCATGCTGTCGCCTCAGACATGACGGAGGCGTCGGGGTTGCGGCCGAGCAGGTGCGCGTAGTCGGTGAAGATGCGGTTGGCGAACGCGTTGTAGGTGGTGATGGTGGCACCGTAAATGTCTTCGGGGTCGATGTGTGGAACGTCGATTGCGTCGCTGTCGATGACTTTTTGCAGGGTTTCGCGCACGCGCTTTGCAAGTTCACCGGCGGCCTTGCGCGTAAAGGTCATGCCCAGAATCTGGTCAATTCGAACAAGGTCGTTGACCACGAGATAGACGACTCGGTCGGCCATGGTGGTGGTTTTTCCACTTCCGGCGCCGGCGATAATCAGCGCAGATTCGAGGGGTGACTCGATGACCGCGATCTGCTCAGGAGTTGGCGGCTCTTTTTTGATTGCATCGGCAATCGCTTCGGCGGAGTAGCGAATCATTATGAGCTCACCGCCCGGACCGTGTGAATACGCGTGCTCCAGGAGCTGTTGTATTCGCCGTCAACCTCGCGCGTGTAGACGGTGGCGGAGTAGACCCCGGAGGCCATGCCCGTGACGGCCAGTTCGAGCATCTCGCGCATGCCCTCGAGGCTGAGCTCGCTTGACCCGGTTGGAGCGGCGGTCGGCAGCGGCGACTGCGGCAGTGACTTGGGCGAATAGGTGCCCTTGCTGTCGACATTGTTGAGGAACAGCAGGCTTGCTCCACCCGAAACTTGAGGTTCGTAGGGCGGCACATCAGACTCATCGTCACGGTTGCGCTCAGCGACTTGGCCGTTGATGATCTTGAACCCACCGTTGACGAGGGCGTACTGGTAGCAGGCGAGCTGGAGGTCTTTCTCGACCTCGGGGCCCGACTTTGGCGTCTTGGAGCTCTTGAGGTCGACGACCTGGATGGCCCCGTTGGCGTCGCTCTCAAGGCGGTCGGCCCGACCGTTGAGCAGCCCCTGCCCGAAGGGAAGGGCGAACGAGCACTCGACTCCGACGACCTCTCTGCCGCTGGCCGCAAACTCGTTGAGATAGCTAGCCAGCGACTCACACATGCCACGCACGCGGCGCTTGAGGTTGTTGCTCTCCCACACGGCGTCAAACTCGAGATCGCTCCAGCGTGGCTCGATCTCGGCGAAGAGGGCCTCACCGGTGAAGCGCTCGCCCGAGGTGTTGCGAACTGCGTTCTCGAAAACCGCGTGCAACAGGGTGCCGATTCCTGTTTGTGCAGAACCCTCATAGCCGACGGTGGTGCTCAAGAACCAGGCCAGCTGGTTGTCTTGCCATTTTTCGAGGCGCGAGGGCGAGACGGAAACGGTTTCTGGCTTGTTGCCGTCGAGAACAGCGACGGGAAGGTCGGTGGACGGCCCCGCAACCCCGAACCAGCTCGAGGGATACGCGCCGGCAACGTCGTTGTCGGCAAGCTTGGCGACGGCATCAGCAGCCGCGCGCGCCTGAGGGCTGTCGGCTCCGTGTGCCTTGATGGCGGTGGTGAGTTCTCGGCGAAGGTGTGCGCTCATTCCCCGAAGAGTGAGCGGATAGGTTGCGCGCGCCTGCGCCTGCCCGGCTGAGGCGACAGCCCGGGTGGCTAG
>CAZPVE010000065.1:0-5908 GCA_964589925.1 uncultured Aurantimicrobium sp.
ACGACAGCATCACACCCTTTGAGGAGCAGCCGCTGGGGCCACCAGGACAGGTGATAGAGGCGCCACAGTGCCCGCAGCGGCCACGCGAACTGTCTCGGAGCCTTCGGGTGGCTGTAGTAGATGAGATCGTGAACCGTGAGCAGAAGCCTGTACTTGCGACCGAGTGATCCCATCGTCTGCATTGGCGAGAACACGATGTCAAGACCGAGACGGTTTACTTGGCGGGCAACGGCAATCTCTCGGGCGGACGTCGGTGACGAAATGACGGCGTACGCGCATCCTTGAGGCAAGAGGGCGAGCTGTCGCAGATCACTGACGAGGTAGGTGATGTCAGCGTCCGGGTTGTCAGCTGAGAGTGCGTAGAGCTCCTGTGCCAGATGCGTGCTGAAACGCGAGATTCCGTCGTGGTGATCGACACGGATATAGCGGGCATCGAAGCCAATCTTGAGCATGGCTATCCGGCTTGCGGTGCGGAAAAAGCGAGAATGTGCTCAGCCGCCCACTCGGGGGCTTCATAGTGAATCAGGTGCCCGACATCGGGAACGACCTCGAGCCTCGCGTCGGGAAGGAGACCCTTCAAACGCTCTTGGTCTGCAATGTTCGTGATGTCGTCCTGGTCGGCTGCCAACAATAGAACGGGAACGCTGATGTTAGAGGCATATTCGCTCACGTCGTGGCCTACCGAAGCCTCGAAAGCTTGCATGACCGCGCGACGCGTCGAGAAGTGGCTGAAGTACTGGTCGTGCTGATCGTGAATCCACGCTCGAAGCTCTTTGTCTTTCGTCTTCGCCATTGTCGAGCTCATGATCCGAACGATGAGGCGGCTACGAAGTAGGGCCAATCCCAGCTTCTCAGGCAACCAAGCGGCGACGTGGTAATACCAGACGGCCAAACGGGTCATGACGGCCCGTGGTCCGTGCAGGGCGTTCTTTGCGATGGGGTTTACCAGAATTGCTTTGGGCGGGTTCAAGCCCTTGGCGAGTGCAGCGGCGACCACAATCGACCCAAACGAGTGGCCCAAAATAATGGTGTTTTGGCTGCGCGCAACCTGCGATGAGAACGAGATGAGCCACGAAGCGTAGGCATCTATCGAGGCATCTAGTGGAAAGTCTCCCGAGAGTCCAAAACCGGGGATGTCGGGAACAATGCACCTGACTGTTGGGGCAAGTGACGCAACGAAGGGCTCCAGGCCATGGTGGTCGCCCCGAAAGCCATGGATAAGAACGATTGTGGTTTCAGCATTCTCATCACCGTATTCCCAATAGACCGTGTTGACAGCGTCGGCGTGGATGCGCAGCTCTCGTTGCTCAATAGCGGAGAGACGCTCTGCAAAGGGGGAAGTCGGAGATGCCATTCCTGCAAGTTTAGGTCTGTCTCGCTCCATGGGTATGTTCACGCGCTGCCGAGCCGGATGTTCACTCTAGAGTGAATCCCGTGAACGAATCTTCCATCGACATACCCGAGTGGGCACAAGTTCTCGCCGTGTTTGACACCGAGACCACGGGCATTGCCCCTGATACGACCCGAATCGTGACGGCCAACATCAGCATTTTGCTTCCTGACGGCCAGGTCGAGAGCTCACGGGATTGGCTCATCAACCCCGGTATCGAGATTCCCGCTCAGGCAACCGCCGTTCACGGCATCACAACCGAATACGCCCAAGAGAACGGCAGTGCGGCAAACGACTCGATTTACGAAATCGTTCAAGAGCTGCAGGCACTGTTTGATTCGAGCATCCCTGTCGTGGCCTACAACGCGTCCTATGACTTCACGATTCTGCAGCGCGAGGCTGTGCGCTATGGGCATGACCCACTCTCCGACCCCTCGCCCATCATTGACCCCCTCATCCTCGATAAACAGGTTGACCGGTATCGCAAGGGCAAGCGCACTCTCGAGGCGGTCGCAGAGCACTATGGTGTCTCGTTGACGTCGGCACACACGGCTGCCGCGGATGCAGTAGCCGCTGGCCATGTGGCGCAGGCCATCGGCAAGAAGTTTGCATCGGAACTGTCTCTGAGTGCTGTGGCTCTCCATGCCAAGCAGATTGCTTGGGCTCAAGAACAGGCGGACAGCTTCAATGAATATTTGAAGCGTAGTGGAAAGCCTTTTTCACCCAGCAGTGGGGTTTGGCCTGTTCGGTAATCGGTTCTTAAACAAAAATGGCCACCCCTGTGGGTGGCCATTTTTCGTAAGTGCTTACTTCGAGAAAGCCTTGAAGCGCTGGTTGAACTTCTCGACGCGACCGGCCGAGTCCATGATGCGCTGCTTGCCCGTGTAGAAGGGGTGCGACTCGTTCGAGATTTCGACATCTACGAGCGGGTACTCGTTGCCGTCTTCCCACTTGATCGTCTTGGTGCTGGTGACCGTCGAGCGAGTCAAGAAAGATGTTCCGCTTGCGAGGTCGTGAAATACGACGGGAGCGTAGGTGGGGTGGATTTCTGCCTTCATGATTTTCCTTGAGTTTTACGCCGGCAAGTCCCGGCGAAGCCAAAAACCTATGTTATCAGACGTTGACGCGTGCTCGCGCCGTGAAGCGGCCATCGCGTGCGGTCACGTCGATGGCAATGCCGTAGGCGCGAGACACAGTCTCACTGGTCAGAATCTGATCGATAGGCCCGGCCGCAGAAATTCTTCCCTGCGCGAGCAACATGGCATGGGTGAAGCCCGTAGGGATCTCTTCGAGGTGGTGCGTGACCATAATGATTGCTGGGGCGCCGCTGATTCCAGCGAAAGCGCCAAGCATGGTGAGGAGTTCTTCGCGTGCGCCAAGGTCGAGACCGGCCGTTGGCTCGTCCAGAAGCAGGAGTTCTGGGTCGGTCATGATCGCGCGGGCGAGCTGAAGCCGCTTGGCCTCCCCCTCGCTCAGGGTGCCTACGAGCTGATCTTCACGTCCGGCAAGTCCCCATTCGCCGAGAACGCGACGGGCTCGGCGCACATCGATGTCCTCATAGTTTTCGCCGTCCCGGGCGGCTGAAGCGTAGGCAGCACTCGTAACTGCATCAAGAACCGTTTCAGAAGCCGGAATCTTTTTGGTCATCGTGGCCGAAGCGATTCCGACGCGGGGACGAATCCATTCAGCTGACTCTGATGACGTGTTATCTCCCAGCACGACGACTGCACCCGAGGATGGAACATCCCAGTCGGAGGCGAGTTCAAGAAGAGTGGTCTTTCCCGCGCCATTGGGGCCAACAATCACCCAGCGCTGATCAGATGAAACCTGCCACGTGATGTCGGAGAGAATCTGTTTGCCGGAGCGTTCGACGCCAACATTGGAAAGGTTAAGTACTGAAGACATAGCTCAATCGTAGCGAGCGCTATGCAGTGATGCTGTCGTAGATAGCAATCGTCTGGGCGGCGATACTGACCCAATCGAAGTGGTCAATGGCTCGCTGTCGCGCAGCCTGGCCCATCGCTCGTGCACGATCAACATCACGGACGGATTCGACGAGTGCTGCCGCGAGGTCACCGACGAATTTGTCGGGATCGATCGGCGTTCCCGTGCCGTCGGTTACTTGCTCAATGGGGACGAGCCATCCGGTAACCCCGTCGACCACGACCTCCGGAATGCCTCCGGTTGCCGTGCCCACGACCGGGATGCCGCATGCCATGGCTTCGAGATTCACAATTCCGAGGGGCTCGTACACGCTCGGGCACACGAAGACAGTGCTGGCTGCGAGGACAACGCTGAGGTCATGGACCGGCAGGTGTTCCTCAATCCAGACGACGCCGTCGCGCTGTTGCTGGAGGGACGAAACTGCGCCTTGCACCTCAGCCATGATTTCAGGAGTGTCCGGAGCTCCTGCGCACAGGATCACCTGCACCTCTGCAGGCAGGGCCTCGACTGCTCGCAGGAGGTAAGGAAGACCCTTTTGACGCGTGATGCGGCCCACGAAGGTGACAGCTGGTCGGTTGGGATCGATCCCCCAGCGCGTGAGGACTGCCTCATCGTGGCGAGGCTGCCACTTTTCACAGTCGATCCCGTTATGAACCACGTGAACCTTGGCCGGGTCCACGCTGGGATAGCTACGCAAAATGTCGTTGCGCATTCCACCGCTGACAGCAATGACGGCATCCGCTGACTCAAACGCTGCCTTTTCGACCCCGCTAGAGATTGCGTAGCCTCCGCCGAGCTGCTCGGCCTTCCAAGGACGCAGGGGCTCCAAGCTGTGAGCAGTAACGACGTGCGGGATGCCGTGGAGCTGTTGTGCGAGCCGGCCGGCTTCGTTGGCGTACCAGGTGTGTGAGTGTACGAGCGTGGCGCCCGAAGCATCCTGGGCCATCTGGAGGTCGACCGAGAGCGTTTGTAACGCCGCATTGGCGTTTGCAAGCTCTAGCGGAACGCGATAAGAAGTGACGTCCTCCTCAGAGCGATCTGCCCCAAAAGCTCGAACTTGAACCTCATGACTCAGTCGAAGGGCACGCACCAGCTCGGCGACGTGAACACCCGCACCCCCATAAATTTCGGGCGGATATTCTTTCGTCAGTAAATCAATGCGCACGCAAGCACCTTAGCGTAGGGTAAACGCCATGGTTGGAAAAAAAGTCTTCGGCATTGTTCTCGCCGGAGGTGAGGGTAAGCGTCTCATGCCCCTGACGGAGGACCGGGCAAAGCCGGCCGTTCCCTTTGGCGGACAGTACCGTCTCATCGATTTCGCGATTTCGAATCTGATCAATTCGAACCTTCGTCAGATCGTTGTGCTGACGCAGTACAAGTCGCACAGTCTCGACCGCCATGTGTCGCAAACGTGGCGTATGTCCAGCCTTCTCGGAGCTTATGTTGCTTCCGTTCCGGCCCAGCAGCGCCTCGGTAAGCGCTGGTTTACTGGTTCGGCAGATGCAATCTTGCAGAGCCTCAACCTGATTCGCGATGAAAAACCCGACATCGTCGTTGTTGTCGGCGCAGATCACGTCTATCGCATGGACTTCGACCAGATGGTGCAGGCACACATTGAGTCAGGAAAGCGCGCAACCGTAGCGGCGATTCGCCAGCCGATCAAACTTGCCGATCAATTTGGTGTTATCGAGGTTGACTCGAAGGATGCCACCAAGATTGGCCGATTCCGGGAGAAGCCGAAGGACGCTGTTGGCCTTCCTGACAGCCCTGATGAGGTTCTCGTTTCTATGGGCAACTACGTCTTTGACGCGGACGCACTCATTGAAGCCGTCGAACTCGACGGAGAGCGTGCCGACTCGTCTCACGACATGGGTGGCGACATCATCCCTTACTTCGTCGCGAAGGACGAAGCCGGGGTCTATGACTTCCAGCGCAATAACGTTCCTGGGTCTACGGAGCGAGACAAGTACTACTGGCGCGATGTTGGATCGATTGATTCATTCTTTGATGCTCACCAAGATCTCGTTTCTGCGCTCCCGATCTTCAACCTGTACAACATGGAGTGGCCGATCTACTCCATGCTGGTCAACTCTCCCCCAGTCAAATTTGTTCGCGACGCAAAGGGCAATCCTGGACTTGCCAATGACTCGATTGTGTCCCTGGGTTCCGTGATTCAAGGATCGTCTGTGGAGCGGTCAGTACTCGGGCCGTGGATTCGAATCGACGCTGGTTCAAAGGTCATCGACTCGGTCATCTTTGATCACTGCACAATCGGAAAGAACGTTGAAATTCGTCGGGCAATCATCGATAAGAAGGTCGTTGTCGAAGACGGAGCAAAAATCGGCGTCGACCACGATCGGGACCGCGCCCGTGGCTTTACCGTCACTGAGTCCGGCATTACCGTCGTCGGCAAAGGCGTTCACGTAACCGTATGACCCGTCGCCTCGTTGTTCTCGACGTAGACAGCACCCTTATCGAAAACGAAGTCATCGAGCTCCTCGCCGATGTTGCTGGTTCCCGGGAGCTAGTAGCTGCTGTAACGGAGCGTGCCATGCGCGGTGAGCTTGATTTTGC
>CAZPVE010000066.1:0-5858 GCA_964589925.1 uncultured Aurantimicrobium sp.
ACCAACGAGGTGGCCGGGGTTAACCGCGTCGTGCTCGACGTGACCTCGAAGCCCCCGGGAACCATCGAGTGGGAGTAATCCCTCAGCAACGCAAAAGGCCGGCCCCGAAGGACCGGCCTTTGTGCTGTGTGCCCTAGTTGCGGGCGAGAGCCAGGATGCGCAGGATCTGGAAGTACAGCCAGACGACCGTGATGGTGATGCTCAGCGCACCCACCCACGCGAACGCGGCGGGAGCCTTGTTGGCAACGCCCTGCTTGATCATGTCGAAGTCGAGCACGAGCGAGTAGGCGCCGAGCAGAATCACGATGGGCCCAATCAGGACACCAAGCGGAATACCGAAGACCTCAACGCCGTCAAGTCCCCAGGGGCTGGTGGTGCCGCCAAAGATGATGAGGAAGAAGTTCACGATCGAGTACAGCAGGTAGGCGCCGAGGGCAATGAAGAAAATCTTGGTGGCGCGAGCACTGGCGCGAATCTTTCCGCTGGCAAACAAGGCCAGGGTCACACCCACCACGGCGAAGGTGCCAATGACGGCCTGCAGGATGATGCCGTCGTAGAAGCTTTCGTAGGCGAGTGAAATGGCACCTACGGCCACGCCTTCAGTAACGGCATAGAGCAAGACAATGGCCGGTGATGGGCTCTTGCTAAAGAGGCCGATGAGGCAGAAGACCAGGGCGGCGATCGACGAGACCATCACCACAACCGAGCCGAGTGTGGGGTTGGCGCTGACGAGCACCCATCCGATGACGGCACCCACAACGAGAACGGCAAAGGTGAAGAGCGACTTCACCACGGTGTCTTCGACTGTGAGCGTGCGCTCGGGGGCACGGTTGGCCGAGGGGAGTTCGTAGAGCGCCTGGAGGTCAGCTGCCGACGGGTTCTCTTTGAACGCTGCGTTGCGGCTGAGGGCGGGGTTTGACGACTTCGCCATGGATAGAGCCTTTCGCTTAATTCGCGCACACTGAGGGGTGTGCGGTGCGCATCCAAATCTAGTCCGCGCAGAGCCCGCAAAACTTTAGTTAGCCTGTGAGTGTGTCAGCGAAGCCCATGATCATCGCCCATCGAGGCGCCTGTGGTTACGCGCCTGAGCACACTCCCGAGGCGTATCGCTTGGCTATCGAGCAGGGTGCCGATGCCATCGAGCCTGATGTCGTGCTCACCTCGGACGGCGTGCTTGTTGTTCGTCACGATAACGAGATCTCGGGTTCAACCAACGTGGGCGGCAAAATCGAGTTCGCCACGCGTTACCGCTCCCAGGTCGTTTCGGGCCAGCTCCTGACTGGCTGGTTCACCGAAGACTTCACCTGGGCAGAGCTGCAAACTCTGCAGGCGACTGAGCCGCATCCGACTTTGCGCACAGAGAGCGCGGCCATCAAGGGTCAACCCGTGCTTCGCCTGGCCGATGTGTTGCGTCTGGCCGATACCGCTGACCGCAGGGTTTCGGTCGTCGTTGAGCTCAAACATCCCACGCACTTCGAGAGCATCGGCGGCTCTCTCGACGAAGCACTCCTGCGCGAGCTTGCTCTGGCGGGCTGGCGCAAGGATGACCCACGGCTGATTCTCGAGAGCTTTGAGGTCACCATCCTGCGTCGTCTGCGCGAGGCGGGTGTTGGCGGCAAGTACTACTACCTCATCGACGAGGCGGGCACAGCTCCCGATCAGCTGCTGACACTCGGCGCCAAAGCGCTCAGTTACCCCGAACAGCGTCGCCAGGAGAGCCTGCGCTCGCTGGGCAAATCGCTCGACGGTATCAGCGTCCCGGTCAGCCTGTTCGAGACGGATGAGGGTGCGGCGCTCGTCACGCTGTGTCACGATCTGGGCCTCGAAGTCTTTTGTTGGACACTGCGCCCGGAGAACAAATTTCTGCCTCGAGCCTGGCGCGACGGTCTCGATCCCAAGGCCTGGGGCAACTGGCAGGGCCACTTCGAGAGCATTCTCGCGACTGGCGTCGACGGAGTTTTTGCCGACCAGCCCGACCTGCTCGTGAAGATGCGGAGCGGTGTCACTGGCCGACCCTAGACTCGTTAGGTCATGACGCAACTAGACCTTTTCGATAACGATCCACTGCTCGACGGGCTCAACCCGCAGCAGGCCGAGGCAGTCACCTACCGGGGTCAGTCTCTTCTGATTGTTGCCGGGGCTGGTTCCGGCAAGACCCGCGTGCTGACGCACCGCATCGCGAGCCTGGTGCGCAATCGTGAGGCCTGGCCGTCACAGATTCTGGCCATCACCTTTACCAACAAGGCCGCCGCCGAGATGCGCGAGCGCGCGGAGTCGATTCTGGGTGCGGCCACCGAGGGCATGTGGATCTCGACCTTCCACTCCTCGTGCGTGCGCATCCTGCGTCGTGAGGCCGAGAACTTCGGCTTCACCTCGAGCTTCACCATCTACGACTCTCACGATTCGCGCACGCTCATCAAGCGCATTATCAAAGACCTCAATGGCGAGGCCTACGGATGCACGGTCGCAGGTGTGGCCAACCGCATCTCGCGCCTCAAGAACGAGCTGTCTGACGTCGACAGTTTTGCGCGCATGCTGAACGAGAACGACCCGAACGAGGTCAAATTCCTCGAGATTTTCCGCGAATACACGCGCAGCCTGCTCGCCGCGAATGCTTTCGACTTCGACGACCTGCTCGCCCAAACGGTCTTCTTGTTCCGCGCCTTCCCGCACGTGGCCGATGTCTATCGCAAGAAGTTCCGCCACATTTTGGTCGATGAGTATCAAGACACCAACCACGCGCAGTACGCCCTGATTCACGAGCTCACGCGCGAGTGTGCCGATGGAACCCCCGGTGCCTCGCTCACCGTTGTCGGTGACTCCGATCAGTCGATCTATTCGTTCCGCGGCGCCGATATTCGCAACATCGCCGAGTTCGAGCGCGACTTCCCGGGCGCCAAGGTGATCTTGCTCGAGCAGAACTACCGCTCCACCCAGAACATCCTGTCGGCGGCCAACGCGGTCATTGGCAACAACTTTGATCGCAAAGCCAAGAACCTGTGGTCGGCTTCGGGTGACGGCTCCAAGCTGGTTGGCTACACCGGATACTCCGCGCACGATGAGGCCCAATTCATCGTCGACGAAATCAGCGCGCTGCACGCGCAGGGCATCGACTACAACAACATCGCGGTCTTCTACCGAACCAACGCTCAGACGCGTGCCCTCGAAGAAATCTTCATTCGCTCGGCCTTGCCCTACCGACTCGTCGGCGGCACCAAGTTCTACGAACGCGCCGAAATCAAAGACATCCTGTCGTACCTCGTGGCGGTCGCAAACCCGGCCGACTCACTCGCTGTACGCCGCATCCTCAACACCCCCAAGCGCGGCATCGGCCCCGCAACCGAGGCAACCTTGCAGCTGTTCGCCGACCAGAACGGCGTCACCGTACGCGACGCCCTGCGTTCGGTCGACGGCCTGGGCTTTGGCCCCAAGGTCAGTGGCGCCATCGCAGGACTGAGCAAGCTTCTCGACGAAGCCACCGCCATGCTCGACGGTGGCAAGGTTGGCGACGTGCTCGCTCACCTGCTCGAAAAGACCGGCTACGTCGATGCCCTGCGCGCCACTCGCGACCCGCAAGACGAAGCCCGTGCCGAAAACGTCGAGGAGCTCCTGGCCGTGACCCGGGAGTTCGACAAGAACAACCCCGAGGGCACCCTCATCGATTTCTTGACCGAGGTCGCTCTGGTGGCCGCGGCCGACGAACTCGACGACGCCAGCGGCACCGTCAGCCTCATGACCCTGCACACCGCCAAGGGTCTCGAATACGACGCCGTGTTCCTCACTGGCGTCGAAGAAGAACTGCTGCCGCACCGCATGTCCGCCGGAGAACCCGGCGGCCCCGCCGAAGAGCGTCGACTCTTCTACGTGGGCATCACACGTGCTCGCAAACACCTCTACCTCACGCTCGCCATGTCGCGCGCCATGTTCGGCCAGACCAACATCTCGCTGCCCAGCCGCTACCTGCAAGAGATCCCGGCCGAGTTGCTCGACTGGCGTCAGTCACCCGAAGACATGCAACGCTCGGCGGTCAGCTCGGGTTATGGCGGCTCCTACGGTTCGCGCTCGCTCGGCTCGGGCTCCAGCAGCTCGGGGTGGGGATCAAGCTCCAGCGGCTGGGATTCCCTGCCACCGTCGCCCAAGCCCAAGACCGAGTGGTCAAACCGAGTCACCAACCAGATTCGCGACAACGGTGACCTCGAGCTCAACCGCGGCGATCGCATCCGCCACGTTGATTTCGGCGACGGCACCGTGACCGATGTCACCGGGGTCGACACCAAGCGCGTCGCTCATGTGCGGTTCGACAAGGCCGGAGCAAAAAAGCTCCTCATCAAGATTGCGCCGATCGAAAAGATCTAGCGCGCAAGCGTGCGCGGCCTTCGGCGGTTCTTAGCCGATGCCGCGACCGATCAGCGTTCCGATGCCGTAGGTGATAGCAAGCGCGAGCGTTCCACCAATAACCACGCGAATCACCGACCGCGGCACGGGACTACCGCCGATGTAGGCGCCGATGCCGCCGGTAAGTCCGAGGGCGACGATGGTCGCAGCAAAGGTGATGCCGATGGCCCACCCGGTTGCCAGGCCGATGCTCACGGTGATGAGAATCGAGGCCAGGGGAATAATCGCGCCAATTAAGAACGACACGATTGACGAGACCGCTGCAGCGACCGGGTTGGTGAGGTCTTCGTGATCGATGTTGAGCTCGATCGCCAAGTGCGCTTTGAGCGCATCCTTGGCCGTGAGCTCTTCGGCTACCTTCTTGGCAGTTTCGGGTGTGAGGCCCTGCTGTTCGTAAAGTTCGGCCAGCTCAAGGAGTTCCTCCGCAGGGAACATCTCCAGCTCGCGCTTCTCTTTGTTGATCCAAGCCAGTTCACTGTCGCGCTGGCTGCTGACCGAGACGTATTCGCCCAGGCCCATCGACACCGCGCCGGCAATCAGAGCCGCGATGCCGGTCAAAAAGATGATGGCCGGGTCTGGAGTTGCCGCCGCGATACCAACGACGAGCGCAGCGATCGAAACGATGCCGTCATTGGCACCCAGCACGCCGGCGCGCAGCCAGTTCAGGCGGCCATTTGAGGCGGCGTCGTGCGGTTCGAATCCGTGAAGTTCTGACATGCCTTCAGCCAACCACATTCAGGCCGCGTGAAGTAATCAGGCAAACCCTCGGTGAATATCCATAGAACGGAATTCTCACTCGTGGCAATGGATACAAAGAGGAGTAGAGTTTGAGCGTTGATTTGTCTTGATATCAAGATATTTTCTCGGCTGGCCACAGGTCGCCACTTTTCATAATTGCGTTCAACGGATTGGGAAATCACCGTGGATTTGTACGAATACCAAGCGCGTGACGTCTTCGAGAGCTACGGGGTTCCCGTGCTTCCGGGCATCATCGCCGACACCCCTGCTGAGGCACGTGCTGCCGCTGAGAAGCTCGGTGGCGTCACCGTCGTCAAGGCTCAGGTCAAGATCGGTGGCCGCGGTAAGGCTGGCGGCGTCAAGGTCGCCAAGACCCCCGAAGAGGCTGAAGAGCACGCCAAGGCCATTCTCGGTCTGGACATTAAGGGTCACGTCGTCAAGCGCGTCATGATCGCCGGTGGTGCCCGCATCGCCCAGGAGTTCTACTTCTCGGTGCTCCTCGACCGCGCCAACCGTTCCTACCTCTCGCTCACCTCCTACGAGGGCGGCATGGAGATCGAGCAGCTCGCTGTTGAGCGTCCCGAGGCTCTCGCCCGCATCGAGGTCAACCCCATCAAGGGAATCGACCTCGCCGAGGCAAAGCGCATCGCTGTAGCTGCCAAGTTCCCCGCCGAGCTCGTCGACAAGGTGGCTCCGGTCATCGTCAAGCTGTACGACGTCTACAC
>CAZPVE010000067.1:0-5834 GCA_964589925.1 uncultured Aurantimicrobium sp.
GTCGAGAGCTGGTGCACGTTGAGGTCGCTGGTGCTGATGACAATGTCACTCATCTCGCGAATCTCGGCCATGCGAGCGCGCTCAGCAGCGATGCCGTCGGAAATCGTGCCTGAACCCTGGAGCGGGTGAGGGCGACGAACGGACTCAAAGCGTCGAACGAGAGTGTCATCCGTGGCGTCGAGAAAGAGCACGCGCACAAAAGACGAATTACGAATATCGGCCACGATTTCGGCAAAGTTTTTGAAGAAGCCGCGACCACGAACATCCACGAGAGCGGCTATCTGGTTGAGGCCGGAACCATCCTCGGCAACAAGATCAACCAGAGGTCGAAGCATCTGGGGCGGAAGGTTGTCCACGACATACCAGCCGATATCTTCCAGTGCATTGCCCGCGGTCGACCGACCTGCACCGGACATGCCTGTGACGATCAGAACTTCGCGCTTTACCTCGGCTTGTGAACTCACTCTGATTCCTCTTCTGAACGTGCTTCCAGCGTACCTTCCAGGGTGTCGCCGGCCAGCACTTTGAGGATTGCGGATGCCAAGTTCAGGTTAATTCCTTTCACCTCAGCGAGCTCCGACGCACTTGCTGCCCGAACTTTGGCGACTGAACCAAAATGCTTGAGGAGAGCATTCACCTTGGTTGGACCAAGGCCGGGGACCTCACTGAGCACCGAACGAATATCGTTCTTGCGCTTTGCTCGCTGGAAGGTGATGGCGAAACGGTGCGCTTCATCACGAACCTGCTGCATGAGAAACAGGGCTGAGCTTCCTCGGGGCAAGATCACGGGGAACGCTTCTCCGGGTAACCAAATCTCTTCCAGGCGTTTGGCCAAGCCACACACAGGGATGTCTAGACCCGCTGACGCGAGGGCTTTCTTAGCCGCGTTTACCTGCGGAATTCCGCCGTCGACGATGATTAGTCCAGGCGGATACGTGAAGGATTTCTTCTGGTCTTCCTCGTCCGGCTCAACAAGGTAGGCCAGCCTCCGGTTCAGCACCTGCGTCATCGCATCAGTGTCGTCAGCTGCCTCTGCGATATTGAACTTGCGGTAATCCTTGCGTTTGGCCAGGCCATCCTCAAAAACGACCATTGACGCAACGATGTTTGTTCCCGCGAGATGACTGATGTCAAAACACTCGATTCGCAGGGGCGCTTCGGGGAGCCCCAGTGCTTCCTGAATGTCGGAGAGCGCCTTCGTGCGTGCAACATAGTCACTGCTCCGTTGAGATTTGTAGAGCGTGAGGGCGTGAACTGCGTTCTGCGTGACCGTTTGCGCCAAACGAAGCATGTCTCCACGCTGAGGTACGCGGAGCTCAACTCCCCCAGTTCTTGCGTCCTGGGAGAGTTCTTTTCGTCGAAGGCTGAGCCATTCCTGGAGAGCACCGACATCATCGGGCAAATCGGGAACCACAACCATGCGGGCCGGGGCATCCCCATCTTCGTATGCCGACCGCAGAAGGCTGTCAACGAACTCGCCCGAGGAAACGTCATCGTCGGCGTCGACGGTCCATGACCGAACGCCGCGAACTCGGCCTCCGCGAATGAGAAACACTGTGACTGCGGCACTCACACTGTCTCGGGCAAGCCCAAATACATCCGCGTCAATGTCTTGAGGCAGAACAACCACCGACTTGGCGGCAACGGTCTCTAGGGCTCCGATGTTGTCCCTGAGCCTCGCTGCTCGCTCGTAATCTTGATTCGCGCTTGCGGCGAGCATTCGCTCACGAACTGCTTCGATCAGACCGTCGTTCTTTCCCTGGAGGAAGGTCGCCATTTCTTGAGCAAGCTTCTTATGATCTGAAGGCGAAATGCGATCTACACAGGGAGCAGCACACTTGCCGATGTCACCGAGCAAACACGGTCGCCCATCCTTTCGAGCCTTTGCATAGGAAGAATCTGAGCACGACCGAACGGGGAACGGCTTCAGGATGGTGTCGAGAGTCTCTCGAATCGCCCAGGCCTTTGTGTACGGACCGAAGTAGAGGGTTCCTTTGCCCACACGTCGGCGAGTGATGAATGCTCGGGGAATCTCGTCCGACATTGAAATAGCGAGATAGGGATACGACTTATCGTCTGTGAACTGGATATTGAACGGTGGGTCGAATTCTTTGATCCACGTGAATTCCAGCTGAAGCGCCTCAAACTCCGAATCAACAATCACCCATTCGACGCGGTTTGCCGTAGTAACCATCCGCCTCGTGCGCTCGTGAAGCGTCTCCAGGGGCGCAAAGTAGCTGGTGAGCCGAGCCCGTAGGTTCTTGGCTTTCCCGACGTAGAGAACCCGGTTGTCGTTGAAGAACCGATAGACGCCGGGATTGGTTGGGATATCCGAGGTCTTGGGACGAAAGGCGCGATCAGCAGCCATAACTAGGTTCCGAGGACCTCGCGCAAGAAGGCTCCGGTGTGGCTACCTTCCACTTTGGCAACTGCCTCAGGGGTCCCCGCTGCGACGACGCTTCCACCGCCGCTGCCTCCCTCCGGACCCATATCAATCACCCAGTCGGCGCACTTGATGACGTCGAGGTTGTGCTCGATGACGAGAACGGTGTTGCCCTTGTCGACGAGCCCGTTGAGCACAAGGAGAAGCTTGCGAACGTCCTCAAAGTGCAATCCCGTCGTTGGCTCGTCGAGCACATAAATCGAGCGCCCATTCGACCGCTTCTGAAGTTCAGTGGCCAGCTTGACGCGCTGCGCTTCTCCGCCCGAAAGAGTGGTGGCACTCTGTCCGAGGCGCACGTAACCGAGTCCAACATCAACGAGCGTCTGCAAGAAGCGGTGGATGGCAGAAATCGGCTCAAAGAACTCTGCCGCCTCAGCGATGGGCATGTCGAGAACTTCAGCGATGTTCTTGCCCTTATACCGAACCTGCAGGGTTTCACGGTTGTAACGCTTGCCGTGGCAGACCTCACAGTCCACATAGACATCCGGAAGGAAGTTCATCTCGATCTTGAGAGTGCCGTCACCCGAACAGGCCTCGCAACGACCGCCCTTGACATTGAAGCTGAAACGCCCAGGTTGGTAGCCGCGTGTCTTGGACTCAGTTGTTTCACTAAACAAGGTTCGGATGCGATCGAAAACGCCTGTGTACGTCGCTGGGTTCGAACGCGGTGTGCGCCCAATCGGGTTCTGATCGACATGCACGACCTTGTCGAGGTGCTCAAGACCGGTCACTCTGGTGTGCTTGCCCGCAACCGACTTAGCGCCATTGAGCTGGTTCGCCAAGACCTTGTAAAGGATGTCGTTGACGAGGGTCGATTTTCCCGATCCGCTCACGCCGGTAACGGCCGTGAATGTGCCCAGCGGGAATGTGACGTCCACACTTTGCAGGTTGTTGGCACGCGCACCGACCACCGTGACTGTGCGATCCTTATCGATCTTTCGTCGTTTCGCAGGCGTGGTGATGGCCACTCGGCCAGAAAGGTAGTCAGCGGTCACCGAACGCTTGTTCTTGAGGAGATCAGCGTAGGTCCCAGAGTGAACGACTTCGCCACCTTCTACGCCCGCGCGTGGCCCGATATCCACGAGCCAATCAGCGGTCCGAATCGTTTCCTCATCGTGTTCAACGACGATGAGTGTGTTGCCGAGATCTCGAAGCTTCACGAGGGTCTCAATCAATCGGCGGTTATCGCGCTGGTGAAGTCCGATGCTGGGCTCGTCGAGAACGTAAAGAACGCCAGTGAGGCCCGAACCGATCTGAGTCGCTAGACGAATTCGCTGAGCTTCCCCTCCCGAGAGGCTGCCCGCAGCTCGACTCAGATTCAAATAGTTGAGGCCGACCTCAATCAGGAAGTTCAGACGAGCGCGAATCTCACGCAGAACCTGTGCGCCGATCAGAGCCTGTCGCTCGTTAAGTTCGAGGCCATCCATAAACGCTTGCGCTTCACTGAGCGACATTTCAGTCACGTCAGAAATCGACATGCCAGCAATCGTCACAGCGAGAACTTCAGGCTTGAGGCGCTTGCCTTCGCAGGTCGGGCAGGGGACCTCGCGCAAGTACTCAGCCCACCGAGCTCGTTGCACATCCGTCTCTGCCTGCATGTACTGACGCTCGATGTAGGGGATGACGCCTTCGAAGCCACTGCTGTAGGAGACTTCGCGGCCGTAACGGTTCTTCCACTTCACCCGCACCGAGAAATTGTTGCCCGACAAGACCGCCTCGCGAACCTCGTCCGGGAGCTTGTTCCACGGCGTTTTCAAACTGAAATCGAGGTCATCGGCAAGACCCTTAAGGAGCTTGTCGTAGTACTGGTAGAGCCCTTTGCCCTGTGACGTCCAGGGAACGATAACGCCGCCCTCTAGCGAAAGGTTCGGATCCCCGATCAGAAGTTCTTCATCAACGGACATTCTGGTGCCGAGGCCAGAACAACTCGGACAAGCACCAAAGGGCGAGTTGAAGGAGAATGTGCGCGGCTCGACCTCGGCAAGAAGTACTTCGTGTCCGTTGGGACACGAGAGTTTTTCGCTAAAGCTCGTCCAGGCGTCTGGACCTTCGACATCAACGAAGTTGACGTGAACAGTGCCGCCGGTGAGCTTGAGGGTGGTTTCGAGGCTGTCAGTCAGACGGTCGAGAAGGTCGGGGCCCGCTACAAGGCGGTCGACAATAACGGAGATGTCATGCTTGTAGCTCTTTTTGAGAGTTGGTGGCTCAGCCAGGCTGACTTGTTCGCCATCAACGAGCGCACGCGCGTATCCGGAGGCGGCGAGCTCCGAGAAGAGCTCGACGAACTCGCCCTTCTTCTGACTCACAATGGGCGCGACTACGAGGAAGCGCGTTCCCTCAGTGAGCGCCATGAGCTTGTCTGCGATTTGCTGAACCGTCTGAGACTGAATCTCGCCGCCACACTCTGCGCAGTGCGCAACGCCGATGCGAGCCCACAACAAGCGCATGTAGTCATAGATCTCGGTGATTGTTCCCACGGTGGACCGAGGATTGCGGTTTGTCGACTTCTGATCGATTGACACCGCCGGTGAGAGTCCCTCGATGAAATCGACGTCGGGACGATCTACCTGACCGAGGAACTGCCTGGCATACGCCGAGAGCGACTCGACATATCGGCGCTGACCTTCAGCAAAGATCGTGTCAAACGCGAGCGAGGATTTTCCCGAACCGGAAAGCCCGGTAAAGACCACAAGAGAGTCCCGAGGTATCTGAACATCCACGTCTTTGAGGTTGTGAACTCTGGCTCCACGAACGCTGAGATGAGTGTGGGAGCCGGCTGACATGGCTCAAGTCTAGGCGTGACCGGCCTTCTGAATCTGACGCAAATCACGCTTCAGATCAGCTAGCTCATCGCGTAGGCGAGCCGCGAGTTCAAACTTCAGTTCTGCGGCCGCTTCAAGCATTTGACCGTTGAGCTCGGCGATGATGTCTTCGAGCGCGGAAACCCCTTCAGCACCGATGCCTGTCCCCCGTTTGGACGTGTCGACAAACTTGGCGCGACTTCCCGAAGGCCCTGAACCAATGAGCTCGGCGGTGTCGGCCTCCTCGCGAGCGAGCATTTCCGTGATGTCAGAAATCTTCTTTCGAAGTGGCGTGGGATCGATGCCGTTGGCCACGTTGTAGGCGACCTGCTTCTCGCGACGGCGATTGGTCTCATCTATGGCCTGTTGCATTGAACGCGTGACCGAGCGCGCATACATATGAACTTCGCCCGAAACATTTCGGGCAGCACGTCCGATCGTTTGGATAAGCGACGTCGACGAGCGCAAGAAGCCTTCTTTGTCCGCGTCCAGAATTGAGACGAGAGAGACCTCAGGAAGATCGAGGCCTTCACGCAGCAGGTTGATACCCACCAAAACGTCGTAGACGCCTTGCCGCAATTCCGTGAGGA
>CAZPVE010000068.1:0-5809 GCA_964589925.1 uncultured Aurantimicrobium sp.
ATCGACAGCCGGGAAGATGCGCTTGTCCGCCAGTGAACGCGACAGGCGAAGCTCCATGTTGCCGGTGCCCTTGAACTCCTCGAAGATGACCTCGTCCATCTTGGAACCGGTCTCGACGAGAGCCGAAGCGATGATGGTGAGCGATCCACCGTTTTCGATGTTGCGAGCAGCACCGAAGAACTTCTTGGGCGGGTACAGCGCGGCTGCGTCGACACCACCGGAAAGGATGCGGCCCGAAGCGGGTGCGGCCAGGTTGTAGGCACGGCCCAGGCGAGTGATCGAGTCGAGAAGAACCACGACATCCTGACCCAGCTCGACAAGACGCTTGGCACGCTCGATAGCGAGTTCAGCAACCGTAGTGTGGTCCTCGGCGGGGCGGTCGAAGGTCGAGGCAATAACCTCGCCCTTGACCGAGCGCTGCATGTCGGTGACCTCTTCGGGGCGCTCGTCAACGAGAACGACCATGAGGTGAACCTCGGGGTTGTTCTCGGCGATGGCGTTAGCGATCTGCTGCATGACGACGGTCTTGCCCGCCTTGGGCGGAGCAACAATCAGGCCACGCTGTCCCTTACCAATAGGAGCAACGAGGTCAACGATGCGACCGGTGAGCTTGTTCTGCTCGGTCTCGAGGCGCAGGCGCTCCTGGGGGTAGAGCGGAGTGAGGTCCTGGAAGTCCACGCGAGTGGCGGCCTGCTCAGCGGTCTGACCGTTGATGCTGTCGACCTTGACCAGGGCGTTGTACTTCTGGCGTCCGAAGTTTTCGTTTTCGCGGGGCTGCTTGATCGCACCGATGACGGCGTCACCCTTGCGCAGGTTGTACTTCTTTACCTGGCCGAGTGAGACATAAACATCGTTCGTTCCGGGCAAGTAGCCGGTGGTGCGCACGAAGGCGTAGTTGTCGAGAATGTCGAGGATGCCCGCGATGGGGATCAGCACGTCGTCGTCGAGGATCTCAGGCTCAATGTCGTCCTGGTTGCCACGGCCGCGGCGGCGATCTCGCTGACGGTTGCGGTTGTTGCGACCTTCACGGTCACCTTCTCCGCCCTCTCCAGCGTTCTCGGAGTCGGGACCGTTTGAGCCGTTGTTCTGCTGGCGGTCGCCATTCTGACGGTCACCGTTGTTGCGGTCGCGATTGTTGCGGTTGCGGTTGCGCGAGCGTCCCTGACGCTCGCCACCTTCGCCATTGCCTGCGTTGTCAGCGGATGCGCCCTCGGCGCCTTCGCCGCTGCCCGCGTTGTCGTTCGAGGCAGCGGCCTCGGTGGATACGCCACCCTCTGCGTTGGCAGCCTTGCCGCGGCCACGGCCACGACGGGGTCCGGCACCTTCGCCGTCGGTCGACGAGCCCTCGGGCTGCGCGATGCCGGTGTCGCCTGCGTTGACGTGAGCACCTGCGCTCACGGTCTCGATAACGGCGTCCTTAGCGACGGCACGGCGTGAGCGACGAGCGGGAGCCTTTGCTTCTAAAGCATCAGCGGTGGGGGTCTGCGTGGTGTCTTCCACGGTTTCTCCTTTTCATATTTTTGGTTCACACGCGGACGAGGCCTGCGGACATAAGCCCAGCAAGAGGTTCAACGCGGGTGAGGTGATGAGGCGAATGCCCCGAAGTGAATGCCCTGGGAGTCTGGCGCGTGATTACGCGGCTACAACCTGGTGCGTGTCAACTGTAGCACCCTTGATGTCCACAGCGAGCATCAGTGGGAGCCACGATGTCTCTTGCACCTGCGCCACGAGCTTCGCGGCGGCGATGCGCTGCGACGGGTCACTGCAGAGAACAAGAATGGATGGGCCAGCGCCCGAAACCACGGCGGCGAAACCTGCTTCGCGCAGCTTGGTGATGAGCGTGTACGTCTCGGGCATAGCCGAGGCACGGTAGTCCTGGTGGAGCTTGTCTTCGGTTGCGACAAAGAGACGCTCAGGGTTCTGAGTGAGCGCGGCGACAAGCAGTGATGAACGCGACACGTTGAAGATTGCGTCTTCGTGCGGAACATTCTCGGGCTGGAGCGATCGAGCCAGTTTGGTCGACATGGTGAATGAGGGAACAAGAACCAGAGGCGAAACGCCACGGTGCACCATGAGCTTTTCGTAGTGGGCGCCGTTTTCATCCATCCACGCGATGGTGAGACCACCAAAAAGGGCCGGAGCGACGTTGTCGGGGTGGCCTTCCATCTCGGTTGCCAGCGTCAGCAGGGTCTGCGCCTCGAATTCGACGATGCCGTCGAGCAAACCTACGGCAGCCATAAGGCCCGAAACAATGGCAGCGCTCGACGAGCCCATGCCGCGGCTGTGCGGAACCTTGTTGACGGCACGGATGTTGAGCCCCGGCATGGGCTGCTTTGCCCAGGCGAACGCGTGCGCAATCGCCTGGACAACAAGATTGGTTTCGTCGGTGGCAACAGGAGCGGCGGAGTCGGCGGCGCCTTCGCCGGTGATCTCGACAGTTGCACCGGGCTGCTCGCGAACGGTCACGTCGAGTTCGTCGTAGTCGGCCAGGGCCAATCCGAGCGTGTCAAAGCCAGGTCCGAGGTTCGCGCTTGTTGCAGGAACCCGCACGCTGACGCGACGGCCCACGGGAATCATTAGACGAGGCCGCCTTTTTGCAGGCCAAGAACGCCAGCAACCTCATCGACATCAACCGGAACAACAGTCGGCTCAACCTGCGAGCCGTCCTCCTTGCGGAGGGCCCACTGCGGGTCTTTGAGTCCGTGTCCGGTGACCGTGAGAACAACCGTCGAACCGGCGGGAATCTCGCCAGCGGACGCGCGCTCGAGAAGACCAGCTACTGAAATAGCCGAGGCGGGCTCTACGAAGATGCCAACCTGAGCAGACAGGATGCGCTGTGCCTTGAGGATGGTCTCGTCGTCGATTGCGCCGAAGTATCCGTTGGTGTTGTCACGTGCGGTGAGCGCAAGCTCCCACGAAGCCGGGTTACCGATGCGGATCGCCGAGGCCAGAGTGTCAGGATTCTTGACCGGGTGACCCAAAACAATGGGAGCCGAGCCGGCGGCCTGGAAACCGAACATGCGCGGCAGCTTGGTGGTCACGCCGCGAGCAAGCTCTTCGGCGTATCCGCGGCTGTAAGCGGTGTAGTTACCGGCGTTGCCAACGGGGAGGAAGTGGAAATCGGGAGCGTCTTCGAGAACGCTGACGACCTCGAAAGCAGCCGTCTTCTGACCCTCGATGCGGTCGTTGTTGACCGAGTTGACCAGGTGAACGGGGTAGTTTGCGGCAAGGTCTCGCGCGATGTCAAGGCAGTCGTCGAAGTTTCCCTTGAGTTGGATCAGCTGGCCGTTGTGAGCAACCGCCTGGCTCAGCTTGCCCATCGAAATCTTGCCCTCGGGCACGAGAACAGCAGCCGTGATGCCAGCGTGTGCGGCATAGGCAGCAGCCGAAGCTGAGGTGTTTCCGGTGGAGGCGCAGATGATTGCCTTCGCGCCGTGCTCAACGGCCTTCGACACCGCCATGGTCATACCGCGGTCCTTGAACGAACCGGTGGGGTTCATTCCTTCGTACTTGACGAAAACCTTCGCGCCGGTCATTGCCGACAGCGCGGGAGCAGGAAGAAGCGGGGTGCCACCCTCACCGAGAGTGATGACCGGAGTCTTGTCACTGATGTCGAGACGGTCGCTGTATTCGCGGAGAACTCCGCGCCACTGGTGTGCCATTAGGCTCCTTCAACTCGTAGGACTGAGACGACCGCGCTAACCACGGGGAGTTTGCTCAGTGCCAAAACGGTGGCAGCCAAGTCAGACTCGCGAGCCTCGTGGGTACCAATTACTAGCGTAGCCGTGGAAGAGCCAGCAGACGCGCTAGGGCGGAACACGCCCTGCTCGACGAGCTCAACCGAAACGCCATTTTCGGTGAACACACTGGCGATCGCAGCAAGCACGCCTGGCTCGTCAACAACCTTGAGGATGACGTGGTAGCTCGTCGTGATGTGGCTAATCGGCAGGAGGGGCAGGTTGGCGTGAGTGGACTCAGCCAGACCGGGGCCACCGATGACGTGACGACGGGCAGCCGAGACGACATCGCCCATGACGGCCGAGGCGGTTTCGGGTCCGCCCGCGCCAGCACCGTAGAACATCAGGCTTCCGGCCGACTCGGCCTGAACGAACACAGCGTTGTTGGCCTTGTGCACGGATGCCAACGGGTGCTCGCGCGAAATGAGTGCTGGATAGACGCGGGTGGAAATACCTTCGGCACCAGTGTCGGGATCGGTCAGACGCTCGGCCACAGCCAAAAGCTTGATCACAAAGCCAGCCGAACGAGCCAGCTCGACGACCTCGCCGGTGATCTCACGGATACCTTCGCGGTGCACCGACTCGAGGGGAACGCTGGTGTGGAAAGCGAGGCTGGCCAGAATGGAGGCCTTCTGTGCAGCATCGAACGCGTCGACGTCTGCAGTCGGGTCTGCCTCGGCGTAGCCGAGCTCGGTGGCCTTTGCCAGGGCCGAATCGAATGAATCATTCTCGGTGTCCATGCGGTCGAGAATGTAGTTCGTCGTGCCGTTGATGATGCCCATAATGCGCTGAACCTTGTCACCGGCGAGGCTGTCGCGCAAGGGCCGAATGATGGGGATGGCACCGGCAACAGCTGCCTCGTAGTAGAGCTGCGCACCCACGCGCTCAGCAACTTCGTAAAGCTCGGGTCCGTGGGTCGCGAGCAAGGCCTTGTTGGCGGTGATGACGTCAGCGCCCGAGTTCAGGGCGAGAAGGATGTACTCGCGGGCTGGCTCGAGACCACCCATGACCTCGATGACGATGTCAGCGCCGAGGATCAGCGAACGAGCATCCGTGGTGAACAGTTCAGCGGGCAACTCGACCGGGCGCTTCGCCGTGAGGTCACGCACAGCGATGCCCGTGAGCTCGAGCGGGGCACCCACGCGGGCAGCGAGCTCATCGTGGTGGTCAAGCAGAATCTTGGCAACGTTGGCGCCGACGGTTCCACCGCCGAGAAGCGCCACGCGCACGGGTCGGTACTCGATCATTTGTTTCCTCCAGAAATTCCAGCGTCACGAGAGAGCAGGTCAGCCTCGGTTTCGCCACGCACGATGACGCGTGCTTCGCCGTTCGCCACAGCCACGACGGCTGGGCGAGCAAGGTAGTTGTAGTTGCTCGAGAGCGACCAGCAGTAGGCGCCGGTAGCCGGCACAGCGAGCAGGTCACCGGGCTCGACGTCTGCGGGCAAGTAGTCGGCGTTCACCACGATGTCGCCGGATTCACAGTGCTTGCCTGCGATACGAACCAGCTGCGCCGGCTCGCTCGAGACGCGGTTGGCCAAGCGCACGTGGTAGTCAGCGCCATAGAGGGCGGGGCGAGCGTTATCGCTCATGCCGCCGTCAACGCTCACATACAGCCGAGTGGCGGATGCCCCACCGGCCTCAACCGTGACCTCTTTCGTCGTTCCCACCGAGTAGAGCGTGAACGTGGATGTGCCGATTACCGAGCGACCCGGCTCAACGGCCAAAACTGGCACAGCAACATTGTGGGCAGCGCACTCGCGGGCAACAGCATCCGCAATCTCGTTGGCGATGGTCTCAATGTCGGTGGGAGCATCGCCGGGCTTGTAGGCGATACCGAAACCGCCACCCAGGTTGAGCTCCGGAACCGGAGCAACCTCGCTCAGTTGCGCGTGCAGGGCGATGAGCCTGGAGGCCGACTCGGCGAAACCTGCCGTGCCAAAAATCTGTGAGCCGATGTGACAGTGCAGACCGACGAAGTCGAGGCTGGCGAACGAGCGAATCTCCTCGACGATGGCAGGGGCATCCGCGATGGTCACACCGAACTTCTGGTCTTCGTGCGCTGTGGCCAAG
>CAZPVE010000069.1:0-5689 GCA_964589925.1 uncultured Aurantimicrobium sp.
TCTTGGTCTGCTGGTAGTGGTCGAGCATCATCTTGTGGTTCTCGCGACCGATACCGGACTGCTTGTAACCACCGAATGCGGCGTGAGCCGGGTACTGGTGGTACGTGTTGGTCCAGACGCGACCGGCCTGAATGGCGCGACCTGCGCGGTACATGGTTGAACCGCTACGGCTCCACACGCCGGCACCCAGGCCGTAGAGGGTGTCGTTGGCGATGTCGATGGCCTCGTCGTAGTCCTTGAAGCTCGTGACCGACAGAACCGGTCCGAAGATCTCTTCCTGGAAGATACGCATCGAGTTCTTGCCCTCGAAGATGGTGGGGGTCACGTAGTAACCACCCGAGAGTTCGCCACCGAGGTCAGCGCGCTCGCCACCGATGAGGAGCTTGGCGCCCTCAGCTTTTCCGATGTCGATGTAGCTCAGGATCTTCTCGAGCTGGTCGTTCGACGCCTGGGCACCAATCATGGTGTTGGTGTCGAGCGGGTTGCCCTGAACGATCTTCTTGACGCGCTCGACGCCGTCAGCCAGGAAGCCGTCGTAGATCGACGCCTGGATAAGTGCGCGCGAGGGGCAGGTGCAGACTTCACCCTGGTTGAGCGCGAAGAAGGCGAAGCCTTCCTGAGCCTTCTCGTAGTAGGAGTCCTTCGCAGCAGCAACGTCTTCGAAGAAGATGTTGGGGCTCTTGCCACCAAGCTCGAGCGTGACCGGAATCAGGTTCTGGCTTGCGTACTGCATGATGAGGCGACCCGTGGTGGTCTCACCCGTGAACGCAATCTTGCGGATGTTGCTGTGCTGAGCCAGCGGTGCACCAGCCTCGATACCGAATCCGTTGACGATGTTGAGAACACCGGCAGGGATGAGGTCTTCGATGAGCTCGAGCAGAACGTGGATCGATGCAGGAGTCTGCTCAGCAGGCTTCAGAACGATGGCGTTACCGGCAGCGAGTGCGGGTGCGAGCTTCCAGACAGCCATGAGGATGGGGAAGTTCCAAGGGATGATCTGACCGACGACACCGAGAGGCTCGTGGAAGTGGTAGGCCACGGTGTCTTCGTTAAGCTCGCCGAGCGAACCCTCCTGGGCACGAATGGCACCAGCGAAGTAGCGGAAGTGGTCAATGGCCAGGGGGATGTCAGCAGCCATCGTCTCGCGGACGGGCTTGCCGTTGTCCCAGGTCTCAGCAACCGCGAGAAGCTCGAGGTTCTCCTCCATGCGGTCAGCAATCTTGTTGAGGATGATCGCGCGCTCAGTGACGCTGGTCTTTCCCCACGACTCGAATGCCTTCCATGCAGCGGCTACAGCGAGGTCAACATCCTTGGCGTTTCCGCGGGCGACCTCAGTGAATACCTTGCCGGTGACGGGAGTGATGTTTTCGAAGTACTCCCCCGAGGAGGGTGCTACATACTTGCCGCCGATGTAGTTGTCATATCGGCTCTTAAACGAAACGACAGAACCGGGGGTACCCGGATTGGCGTAAACGGTCATTGTGTTCCTTTCGACGTCATTGTCTGTGTCAGCTGTTAGTGACGAGGCGAGACTACGCTCAGCGAGGTTGCGAAAGGTTGCACAAAGTTGCGCGCGGGCCTCGTGCTCGCGACCGGCTAGTTGCTGGCGCGTTCGAGCAGTCCGAGACGGGTGACGACCGCGGCTCGTTTCGGCGACTTCTGAGGCAGGATCTTGAGCAGCAGGTGGAGCGCTTCGGTGTCGTTGCGACCAATCTCAGATTCGATGTACTCGAGCAGCACTTCTTTCGAAGCATCCGTCAGGATGACTTCGCGCATGAGCTCTTCGAGTTCGACCTGAATATCGCGCACCCCGCTGGCCTCCGAGCCCGGAAGAATGGCGCCTCGGTAGGCCGAGAGTGCCGCCTTGTGCGCTCCTCGCTGGAGCAACGCGGTTACGTGCAGAGCATCAGTCTCGAGCGGCGACTCCAGGCGATAGGGCTTGCTCAGCGGAATCAGTGCCGGCGCAATCGGCTCGAGAAAGCCCCTCAAGCGCACCATCTCGGCCCGCAGAGTGCCGATGTGATCAACATCGCCATAAACGAGCTCCGACAAATCGTGCGCGGAGAGCCCCTCGCGATGGTTCGACAGCAGAAGCAAGATCTCGGTGTGACGGCGACCAACCGGGACGCTGTGTCCGTCGACCACGAGCAATCCCTCATCGCGCCCGAGCACATTGAGCGAGGGAACAGGTTTGCGGCGGGGCAACTCGATGACCGAACCAAGCCCCGACGAGAGCGCGATCGTCACCGGATCTGACGCATCGCGGCGGGAGCGCATCCGTTGAATGAGCAGTTCATTTTGAACGGCAACCGCGGTGGCCTCCATGAGTGGCATGGTGTGCCGGTCGACCGCTTGATCGCCACCGGTGATGTCAATCACACCGAGGATGGCGCCGGTTTCGGGATCGTGCACCGGCACTGCCGTGCAGCTCCAGTCGTGCACAAGAAGGTTGAAGTGTTCGGTTCGGCGAATCTGAATCGCGTGGTCGAGAGCGAGCGCTGTTCCCGGAGCGGATGTTCCGGCCGACGCCTCGCTCCAGTCAGAGCCTTCGACAAACATCATCGATGCAGCCTTGGCTTTGAGGGCTTGGTCACCCTCGACCCAGAGCAGTCGACCCATGGCGTCACCGATCGCAACGAGCATGCCGGAATCGTTGTCGGCATCCTGAACCAGGAGCTTCTGGATGACGGGCATGACCGAAGCCAACGGGTGAGACTCACGGTAATCGGCAAGCTCAGCCTGGCCAAAGACAAGTGGGGAGAGCAATTTCTCGGGGTTGAGCTTGTTTTGGCGACCACGCTCCCATGACTCAACGACCAGCTTGCGGGGTCGGTTCGCCTCGGCGACGGGCGTCGCTGCCCACGGATTACTCACGTGGTCAGGCTACTGCCGCGGGCTGACTACTTCAAGGTAAAGGGAAGAGCCTGAGCCGACTTGGAGGAACCCATATACGTCGCGAGGTAGTAGGTGCCGGCCGACGCCTTGGGGCGAGTTGCGTCACACGTGTCGGGAGAGCTCTTCTCGCGGCTCCACGTGATGGGAGCTGAGGATGACAGTGTCTGGCCGGGCTGTATCAGAGCCCAAAAATCAGCTGCGCCGGTTTGGCAGTCGGTGGATTGCCAGAACAGCTTGCCGTTCGTGGAGATCTGGAAAAGCTGCGCGTTCGTGCCAACGTTGAGCTTGCAGGCGGTCGCGCCCACGTTTTGCAATGACATGCTGAGCTGGGGCTGTTCCGTGGCAGCGTAAGCCGTCTTGTCAGTGACGGCAGTCACCTGAACAGATCGTGGCGCGCAGACTTCTTCAGGTCCCGCGTAGCCAACATCAACGCCAGCGATGGCGCCGGTGGGAGCTGGCGTTGCGCCGGGCGTGGCACCCGCCGCCGGAACAGTTGGAGCAACGGTGGGAATGAGTGACTCGGTGGGCGCCGGGGCGGGAGCGGTCGGTGTGACCGTGGGAATAGCCGGGGTGGCATCTCCCGAGGAGCAGCGTGAAATACCGACCACAATCAGCACGATGATGAGAAGGAGTCCCCCAAGCACGACCGCGCGACGGCGACGGTATACCTGCTTGGATACCGGTCGGCGGGCAGGCCGATAACCCGGTGGATATTGGGACATAGCCCAAGGGTAACTACAGCAACCTGAGCATTCGCGTATTACCGAGCGTGTTTGGCTTTACCCGGGCGATATCCAGGAACTCGGCCACACCTTCGTCGTGTGAGCGAAGCATTTCTTCGTACACGTCGGGGGAAATGATCTCATCGCTGACCTCGACAAACCCCTGGCGACTAAAGAAGTCGACCTCAAAGGTGAGACAAAACAGGCGGCTGAGGCCGATTTCGCGCGCCTGGGATTCGAGATCCGAATAGATTGCGTGGCCGACACCGCTTCCGCGGAAGGCGTCGTCGACGGCGATGGTGCGCACCTCGCCGAGGTCTTCCCAGAGCACGTGCAGGGCACCACATCCGATAACCCTGTCGGCTGCGTCGACGGCGACACGAAACTCGAGCACCGACTCGTAGAGCTCGACGTTGTCCTTGTGCAGCAGGATGTTCTCCTGCACCAGAGGCGCGATGAGCTGCTGGATGCCCGAAACGTCAGAGGTACGCGCGGGGCGCACGCTGAAGCTCGTTTCGGTCATCCGACAATCGTACCGTCGACCCACGCCGACAGGCCCTTACCGAAGCTATTCGGCGGGAGTGGCCTCGGCCAGAGCGTTCTTCGTGGTCGTGAACACGAACTCGTTGTCGACCAGGTCGACGTGAACGTGGTCACCCGCGTTGAGCTCGCCCTGCAGGATCTTCTCGGAGAGCTTGTCCTCGACCTCGCGCTGGATGGCGCGACGCAGCGGACGAGCACCGAGCGCCGGGTCGAACCCGATCTCGATGAGGCGATCCTTGGCGGCCTGGGTGATCTCGAGCGTCATATCGCGGTCGAGCAGACGGTCGCTCAGACGCTTGCCAAACAGGTCGACAATCTGACGGAGCTCGTCTTTGCTCAGCTGCGGGAACACGATGATGTCATCCACACGGTTCAAGAACTCGGGCTTGAAGTGCTTCTTGAGCTCCTCGTTGACCTTGCCGCGCATACGGTCGTAGGTGGTGCCACCCTCGCCATCGATCTGGAAACCAACCGGGGTTCCGGAGATGTCTTTGGTGCCGAGGTTGGTTGTCATGATGATGACCGTGTTCTTGAAGTCGACAACGCGACCCTGACCATCAGTGAGGCGACCCTCTTCGAGAATCTGCAACAGCGAGTTGAAGATGTCGGGGTGAGCCTTTTCGATCTCGTCGAAGAGCACAACGCTGAAGGGCTTGCGGCGCACCTTCTCGGTGAGCTGGCCGCCCTCTTCGAATCCGACGAATCCGGGAGGGGCACCAAACAGACGCGAGACGGTGTGCTTCTCGCCGTACTCACTCATGTCGAGCGAGATGAGAGCACCCTCGTCGTCGAACAGGAACTCGGCAAGAGCCTTGGCGAGTTCGGTCTTTCCGACACCGGTTGGGCCGGCGAAGATGAACGAACCGCTGGGGCGCTTCGGGTCTTTGAGGCCGGCACGCGTGCGACGAATGGTCTTCGACAGCGCCTCGATGGCTTCGTTCTGACCGATAACGCGCTGGTGCAGCGCCTTCTCCATGAAGACCAGGCGAGCCGACTCTTCTTCGGTGAGCTTGAACACCGGGATACCCGTGGCCTGAGCCAGCACCTCGGCGATGATGCCCTCGTCGACGACGCCGTTGGTGGCGAGGTCGCCCGAGCGCCACTTGGCCTCTTCGCGCACGCGCTCGCCTTGGAGCTGCTTCTCTTCATCGCGCAGCTTGGCAGCCAGCTCGAAGTCCTGGTCTTCGATGGCCTTCTCTTTTTCGGCGCGAGTGAGAGCAATCTTGTCGTCGAGTTCACGCAGCTCAGGCGGGTTCGACAGGAACGACAGACGCAGGCGAGCACCGGCTTCATCGATCAGGTCGATGGCCTTGTCGGGCAGGAAGCGGTCGCTGATGTAGCGGTCGGCCAGGCGCACGGCGGCGGCCAGGGCGTCGTCACCGATGGTGACACCATGGTGCAGCTCGTAGCGCTCGCGCACCCCCCGCAGGATCTCGAGGGATTCATCGGCGGAGGGTTCGCGGATCAGCAGCTGCTGAAAGCGGCGGTTGAGCACCGGGTCCCGCTCCAGGCTGCGGCGGTATTCGTCG
>CAZPVE010000070.1:0-5638 GCA_964589925.1 uncultured Aurantimicrobium sp.
CGACCACAACGAGTCGTCTCTGGCTGCTGAGGTGGTCGAACTCGCTCGCGAGCAGGATGTTCTGGTGTTGAGTGATGCCGGCATGCCCACCGTGAGTGACCCGGGCTACCACTTGGTTCAGGCCGCGATTGCGGCAGGGGTGACCGTCACGAGTGTTCCCGGCCCCAGCGCCGTGCTGACCGCGTTGGCCGTCTCAGGCCTGCCGACCGACCGATTCACCTTTGAAGGCTTCCTGCCACGCAAGCAGGGGGAGCGTCGTTCACTTTTCGAGGACCTGCGCCACGAGCCGCGCACCATGATCTTTTTTGAATCACCGAACCGACTGGCCGATTCTCTGGCCGATGCATCCTCGGTGATTGGTCCTGACCGTTCAGCCGTGGTTTGCCGCGAGCTCACAAAGAAGTTCGAAGAAGTGCGTCGGGGTTCACTGGCCGACCTCGCCGAGTGGGCTGCTGAGGGAGTGCGCGGCGAAATCGTGGTGCTCATTCGCGGTGCGCAGACTGCCGTGCTGTCGCTCGAGGCGGGACTCGCTGAGGTTTCGCGCCTCGTCGACGCTGGGATGCGCCTCAAGGATGCCTGCGCTCAAGTGGCCGACTCAACATCGCTGAGCAAGCGCGATCTGTACCAGGCCGCAATAGAGTCGAGGCCCAGCTAACAGCTAGGCCTCGACAGTAAGTTGCGCGAAAACTTAGTCGCGGAACGGCTCGAGCAGAATGGTCGAGACATAGCGCTCGCCGAAGTCACACACGATGGCGACAATCTTCTTGCCTGCGTTCTCAGGGCGCTTAGCAACCTCGATAGCAGCGTGGAAGATGGCACCGGTCGAGATACCAGCGAAGATGCCCTCTTCGGCAGCAAGACGACGGGCAACCACGACAGCGGTCTCGAAGTCAACGTCGAATACCTCGTCGTAGACCTCGGTGTCGAGAATCGGAGGAACGAAGTTGGCGCCGATTCCCTGAATCTTGTGGGGGCCGGGGGTTCCACCATTGAGGATGGGCGACTCAAGCGGCTCAACAGCGATGATTTGAACACCAGGCTTGAGTTCCTTCAGGCGCTGGCCAACACCGGTGATGGTTCCACCGGTTCCTACGCCAGCGATGAAGATGTCAACTTCACCGTCGGTGTCTGCCCAGATCTCTTCGGCAGTGGTCGCACGGTGAATTGCGGGGTTAGCCTCATTCTCGAACTGACGAGCAAGGATGGCGCCGGGGGTGTTGGCAACAATCTCTGCAGCCTTGGCAACAGCACCCTTCATGCCCTCGGAACCCGGGGTGAGAACAATCTCTGCACCGAGCGCACGCACGAGAACGCGACGCTCAACACTCATGGTCTCGGGCATAGTCAGGATGACCTTGTAGCCACGAGCGGCACCCACGAGAGCGAGGGCGATTCCGGTGTTGCCCGAGGTTCCCTCGACGATGGTTCCACCAGGCTTGAGCTCGCCCGACTTCTCGGCGGCATCGATGATGGCCTTACCGAGGCGGTCCTTCACGCTGTTGCCGGGGTTGTAGAACTCGAGCTTCGCAAGAATTTCAGCGCCACCAGCCGGAGCCAGGCGGTTGATGCGAACGAGCGGGGTGTTGCCCGTCACGTCAGTGATGTTGTTGTAAATGCGACCCACGGGGGTTCCCATCCTTCGTTGTTGGGTAAAGAAGATTCGATTCAGAGTAATAAGCGACGGGAGGCTTTGCCCACTCTGTTACGGTCTAAGACATTATGACCAGCGCACCCGCCAGCCTTGCCGAGCTTCGATCGTGGGCTACCGCCGTGCTTTCTGAGGCGGGCGTGCCCGACGCAGGCGTTGACGCCGACCTTCTCATCGGGCACGTGTGGGGGATGAGCCGGGGTGAGATCGAGGCCAAGGCGCTGGGAGCTGGGGCGCTGCCGGACATCGACAGTGTTTCGGTTGACGAGGCGCATGCACGATTTCGTGAACTGGTGAAGCGCCGAGCTGCACGTGAGCCGTTGCAGCACATCCTCGGGGTGGCCTGGTTCAGGAACCTTGAGCTCGAGGTTGGCCCGGGCGTCTTCGTTCCGCGGCCAGAAACCGAGATGCTCGCCGAGCACGCCATTGAGTCACTGCGGGCGGTTGCGCATCCCGAACCGATTGCGGTCGACCTTGGCACCGGCAGTGGTGCCATCGCACTCTCCCTGGCTACCGAAGTGCCGCACGCCCGAGTGTTCGCCGTCGAAAAGAGCCCCGAGGCAGCCGTGTGGACCAGGCGCAACATCGCCCGCTACAACGGCGTTGTCGAGCTGAGCGAGGGCGACCTCGCCGATGCCCTCCCCGAGCTCGACGGCACGGTGTCCGTCGTCGCCTCGAACCCGCCGTACATCCCGGCGGCCGCTGTGCCGCGCGACCCCGAGGTGCGCCTGTTTGATCCCGAAATGGCCTTGTACGGGGGTGAGGACGGACTTGATATCGTGCGCTCGCTGTCTCGCACCGCCCTTCGTTTGCTGCACTCCGGCGGGCTCCTCATCCTTGAACACGGCGAGCTCCAGGGAGCCGACATCCGTGGACTCCTCTCTGCAGACGGGTGGCGCAATCCTGAGACGCTGACCGACCTCACCCTGCGCGACCGTTACACGCGAGCCACTCGGCCCTAGTTCGGTCGAGGCGCGTAGCATGGCAGGGTCATGACACGCATTTACGACTGCGCCGTGGACGCCGACCTGATGGCCGGCATGCGCCTGGCCCGAGCATCCCTGGCAAAGGGGGAGCTCGTTGTCGTTCCTACGGACACCGTTTACGGTGTTGCCGCCGACGCATTCAACCCGGCAGCAGTCGAGCGCCTCCTCGCCGCCAAGGGCCGAGGTCGTGTCTCGCCGCCGCCGGTCTTGATTCCGAACGTCGGCACCATGGATGCGCTTGCTCGCAACGTACCCGAGAAAATTCGTGAGGTCGCCGCAACGTTTTGGCCTGGTGGTCTGACCGTCATCTTGGATGCGCAGCCTTCGCTCGCGTGGGACCTCGGCGACACCGGTGGCACCGTCGCCTTGCGCGTTCCGAACAATCGCATCGCACTCGAACTTCTTGCCGAGACCGGTCCCTTGGCAGTGTCGAGCGCGAACCTCACGGGGCAGCCGGCGGCAACGACCGCCTCGGATGCCCAGGCCCAGCTTGGCGAAAGCATCGCTGTTTATCTTGACGGGGGAGAGTCGTCGTCGACCGCCTCGACCATCATTGACGCCACCGCTTTCTCGCGAGGAACGGGTGAAGTTCGCATTCTTCGCGATGGTGCTGTCTCAGCCGCGCAACTGCGAGCCCTCCTGGGTGACGACCTTGAACCCTCGACGGAGCAGGTGGGCTAGCTCATGGTGATGCTCAGCCTGATGGTGCTGCTCGCGGCCCTCGTGACGTTTGGCCTGTCGTTCGTTGTTCTGCGCGTCGGCCTCAAATACAAGCTTTACCCCGACATTCGTGATCGCGACGTGCACACCCGACCGACCCCGCGGCTGGGCGGCATCGCAATGTTTTTCGGTGTCTTGCTCGCGTTCGGTGTCGCGTCGATATTGCCCTTCTTCCACGTCGTTTTTGCTGCTCCCGGGCCAGTCTTGGCCATTCTTGGGGCGGCCTTTCTGATTGTCGTTGTGGGCGTCATTGACGACATGTACGACCTCGACTGGACCATCAAACTTGCCGCGCAGATCCTGGTTGCCAGCCTCGTTGCTTGGCAGGGCGTTCAGATCCTCTCGGTTCCCATCGGGGGCATCACCGTGGGCTCGCCCTACATGTCGCTCATCATCACGGTGCTCGTGATTGTCCTCGTGATGAACGCCGTCAACTTCATTGATGGGCTTGATGGGCTCGTGGCGGGCGTCGCCATCATCGCCAACGGCGTGTTCCTGATTTACAGCTACCTTCTGGCCCGACTGACCAGCCCCTCCAACTACTTCAACCTCGCCTCCCTCATCGCAGCGGTGCTTGTGGGGGCCTGTCTCGGGTTCTTGCCGTTCAACTGGCACCGGGCTCGGATGTTCATGGGAGACGCGGGCTCGATGCTCGTGGGTCTCCTCATGGCAACAAGTGCCATTGCGGTGACCGGCCAGATCGACCCGGCCGAGCTAGGTCGCTCTCAGCTGCTCCCTGCCTTCCTGCCCATCGTCTTGCCGTTCGCAATCTTGCTTCTGCCGTTGCTCGACTTTGCCATGGCAATCATTCGGCGCGTTGGTGCTGGCCGCTCGCCCTTCGCGGCTGACCGCAAACACCTCCATCACCGCCTCCTGGAGATGGGCCACAGTCATGTGCAGGCCGTGCTCATTTTCTACGCGTGGACCGCAGTGGTCTCCGTTGGCCTCCTCCTCTTCTTCGTCATTCGCCCCTACTGGATTGCCGCGGTCATCCTTTTCGTGGGCATTGTGTTCTGCTTCTTCATCACGTTCGCTCCCCTCGGCCGTCGCAAGTTCGATGCGGCCTCCGCTCGCGCAGGAGTCAAGGTCAAGTCGGCCGCAGCTTCAGCCCGTCAGAAAGTCCTCCGCAAATGACCCAGCTACCTAGCTCTGTCCCTGTTCTTCGTCGCACCCTCGCGTGGGGCTGGATTGCCGCGGGAATACTCGCCCTCGTCGGCGGAATCATTGGCTTCTTTGTCGCGGGTGGAATCGGCGCCCTCAGCGCCGTTCTGGGAGCGGTGTTTGCGGCCGTGTTCTTGGGAATCACGGCGGGGAGCATCCTCATCGCTGTGCGTTTCGACATCGTTGCGTTTTTCGGGATCGTGTTGGGCGCATGGTTGCTCAAGTTTGTGGTCTTCATCGTTGCCGCGATTTCGCTCAAGAATCAGCCCTGGATCAACGCGCCGATTCTCTTCTTGACGCTCATCGTCGGTGTCATCGTGTCGCTTGTCATTGACGTCGTGGTCGTTATGAAATCACGCATGCCGTACGCCAGTGATGTGCGCCTTCCGGGTGAAGATTCCGCTTAGCGGTAATGCCCCGAGGGATTCGTTTCACCCCCTCATTTTGTGTAGAGTGGAACCCGAATCCACCGCCCAAATAGGGGCGAGCAACGGGCCACGTTGAGACGACGCAGACTCAGCTAAATCTCGCGCTGTGGAGATAAATGTTCGACGACGCGAAAGCGAAAGCTTCACGCCCCGAAACAGGAGAAAGCGCTGCTAGAGAACGCTGTAAACCTGCTCGCCGAATCAGGCAGCGACGGTAGCTTTGTCGGCCCGTCGATCCTTGAGTTTTTCCCGCCGGCTTTCCTCTTCGTAGGAACCCCCTTTGAGGTCAACCGAATCATCGTGATTCGTTTGCTCATGTCGGCAATCTTGATCCTCCTGTTCTGGCTTGGTACCCGCCGCATGAAGCTCGTTCCCGGCCGCGGTCAGCTGCTTGCTGAGATGGCTCTCGATGTTGTGCGTGTCAACATCGCCGAAGACCTCTTGGGCAAGAAAGACGGCAAGCGCTTCCTGCCTTTGCTCACCACCATCTTCTTCACCACGCTCGCCCTCAACATTCCCGGCATCATCCCCGGTCTGAACGTCGCAGGTACGTCGCTGGTGGGTATGCCGGTCATCATGGCGGTCGTCGCCTACGTGACGTTTATCTACGCCGGTCTGCGCAAGCACCCGGGCACCTTCTTGAAGAACTCGTTCTTCCCGCCCGGTGTTCCCTGGCCGATTTACATCATCGTGAC
>CAZPVE010000071.1:0-5579 GCA_964589925.1 uncultured Aurantimicrobium sp.
GCGATCTCATCTTCATTATGCAAAGTTGCGCGGCTGACAATCACGCCACCGACACCGCTGGTCAAGGGTGAGACTTTCATCGTCGAAATCGAATACGGCGGAGCTGCCGAACCCCGCTCAACCCACTGGGGAACGGTCGGCTGGGAAGAACTCAGTGACGGTGTGCTCGTCGCCTCGCAACCGACGGGGGCACCCACCTGGTTCCCCTGCAACGACCATCCCAGCAACAAAGCCTCCTTCGACATTCAGGTCACCACGGACAGTTCACTCACCGTGATCTGCAATGGCGTGCTCGAGACGACGCGCGAAAAAGGCGGCCAGAAGAGATGGCACTACCGTCAGGCTGAGCCCACCGCCACCTACTTGGCGACCGTGAACATCGGGCCGTTCACCACTACCCAGCACCGTTTCCACGGCGTTGATGTGACCTATGCGTACCCGGCGGCAATTGAGGGTCGCGTGTTCGACGATCTCGACGTCACCAACCGAATGCTCGGGTTTTTCATCGAAACCTTCGGGCCGTATCCCTTCGACGGATACAGCGTGGTGGTGACGGCCGATGAACTTGAGATTCCCCTTGAGGCTCAGACTCTGGCTATCTTCGGGTCAAACCACATGGATGGAGAGGGTGGCTCGGAGCGCCTGGTCGCCCATGAGCTAGCCCATCAGTGGTTTGGCAACAGCGTGGGGCTGGCCAAGTGGCAGGACATTTGGCTCAACGAAGGGTTCGCCTGCTACGCCGAGTGGCTGTGGGCCGAAGCTAACGGCGGCCCAACGGCGGATGCGCTGGCCCGCAAGTATCACGCGATCCTGAGCAAGCTGCCTCAAGACATCACGCTCGGCGACCCCGGACCACGAGTCATGTTTGACGACCGAATCTACAAGAGGGGCGCGCTCACGCTCCACGCGCTGCAGCAGCGGCTTGGCGCAGAAGCATTCTTCAACCTGGTGCGAACGTGGACCACCACCTACGCACACTCGACCGCCGGCACGGCAGAATTCACGGCACTCGCCGCTTCCTTCGCGAACGACAACCTTGATGAGTTCTTCGACAGCTGGCTGCTCAAGCAACCACTGCCCAGCCTGGCCTCAAGCTAGATCGCAGCATCCAGGGCCAGAGTGCCCACAACGCCGTGGTCGCTGAAACCCTGGCACCAGGTCGCTGCGTCATCGGGCGCCTGGCCGTCCAGACCGTGACCGGTCACCTTCGAGAGCGCCTCGAGACGCGTCCACTCCTCGAGATCAGCCACCCCCGGAGGCAGCTCGCGCGGCTGCATCCCAACCAACTCGATGTCTATCCCGAGTTGCCGGCTCTGGCTGACGGCCGCGACGTGGACATCCCCGGAGTGGCTCAAGCTCGCAAAAAGTGACGCGCTCTGCGTCGAGGTGCCCACACGCGGCTGACCGTGTTCGCCCCCGCATTTTGCGCAGGTTGCTGACACGACCACATCTGCCGGATCGCACCCCAGAGATTCAGCGGCGAGGCTGCGGAGCAGGTAGCGGCCCGCCAAAAATCGTTCGGCACGACCAACCGGCTCGGACTCATATCGTTTTCGTTCCGGCGCAGTGAGCCAGTCGAGCGCCTGCACCCGCTGCTGCTGCGTCAACGCATCTTCAAGCAGGGCAACGCGCACATCCGCAGCGGACTCGCGCAACCCCGCCACGAATAGGGGTCGCACTTCCGCTTTCATAGCTCTAATCTTGTCCTACACCGTGCAAAGGAGCATTTCGTGGGAGCAAACCACCCGACTGTCGACGCGCGTCGCCAGCTCGTTGGCCTGCTCGATCTTGCGCGCCGTGAAGACCTGGATCTGCTCGACCGTTTTGACCGCTACGCCCCTGACCTCGTCGAGGCTCTGGGCGAGCTGTACGACCTCAAAACCACGCTCCCCCAGCTCATCGACATTCTTGCCGCACAGCACCGCGCCCGGCCCGAAGCTCTGCTTCAGCGAGACCGCGAGCGTATCCTTGAGCCCGACTGGTTCCAAAAGCCGGCAACCGTTGGCTACGCCTGCTACACCGACCTGTTTGCCAAGAATCTCAAGGGCATCACCAAGCGCATCCCCTACCTGGCCGACCTTGGGGTCACCTATCTGCACCTGATGCCCCTGCTGAAACCGCGCCCGGGCGCGAACGACGGTGGATACGCGGTCATGGATTACCGGAGCATCCGTGACGACCTGGGAACGATGGCCGACCTGCGAGCCACCGCCGACAAACTGCACGAGGCCGGCATCTCACTGACCCTCGATTTGGTGCTCAACCACGTTGCCCAAGAGCACGAGTGGGCCGAGAAAGCAAAGGCCGGGGATGCCGCGTATCGCGACTACTTCTTTGTCTATCCCGACCGTAAGGTTCCCGACCAACACGAGCAGACGCTGCTTGAAGTTTTCCCCGACTTCGCCCCCGGCAACTTCACCTGGAACGAGGAGCTCAAGGGCTGGGTCTGGACGACCTTCAACACCTACCAGTGGGATGTGAACTGGGCGAACCCGGCCGTGTTCTGCGAGTACGCCGACGTCATCGCGAACCTTGCCAACCACGGTGTTGACTGCCTGCGCCTGGATGCAATCGCCTTCATGTGGAAGCGCATGGGCACCCAGTGCCAAGGCGAGCCCGAAGTGCACGTGATCACGCAGGCGTTGCGAGCCTTCGCCCGCATCGTTGCCCCCGCGCTGATATTCAAGGCCGAGGCGATTGTGGGCCCCGCCCAAGTCGGCGCGTATTTTGGCGAGGGAACTCACGCGGGCAAAGTAAGTGACCTGGCGTATCACAACAGCCTCATGGTGCAGATCTGGGCAGCGATTGCAGCCAAAGACACGACCCTGCTCGAGAAGTCGCTCTCGCGATTCACCGCCCTGCCCAGCACCACCGCGTGGGGTGTCTACCTGCGCTGCCACGACGACATCGGCTGGGCCATCGACGACACCGATGCCCATCAGGTTGGGCTCAACGGCCACCAACATCGCAAGTTCCTGGCGAGCTACTTCAACGGGTCGTTTGCCGACTCTGATGCTCGTGGCGTTGACTTCCAAGTGGATGCCTTCAGCGGCGAAGGTCGCACCAGCGGCACCGCGGCCTCACTTGCCGGAGTGCAGGCAGCTCTCGCCGCCAAGAACGCAGTTCACCTCGACATTGCCGTGCGTCGATACCTCTGCGCCTACGCGATCGTGCTCGGTTTCGGGGGCATCCCGCTGATCTACATGGGTGACGAGATCGGCCTGCTCAACGACATGTCGTACCTGAAAGACCCGGCAAAAGCAGAAGACTCCCGCTGGGCCAACCGGCCACCTATGAAGTGGACCGCCGCTGAGCGCGCCACGACGCCGATCGAGACTTCAGACAATTTGAGCGTCGTCGCCGAGAAGTCGATTCGCGCCGGAATGCAGCGACTCATCGAAGCGCGCAAGAGCTTGCCGGCACTACATGCCAGTGGTGCACCCCAGGTCTCGGCTGGCCATGGACGCGGGGTCGCCATCATTTCGCGCCGACACCCTGCGGGAAACCTGGTGCAGGTGTACAACCTGTCGAACCAGGAACGCTGGGTGGCAGCCGGCGAGCTTGAGGGCCTTACTGGTATCGTGACAGATCACCTGACGGCACACGAAATCAACATTGCCGATGGTCTTGCTCTGGCTCCCTACGAAGCGCTCTGGCTTTCGGCCTGACTCGTAGCGCAGCATCCCGCCGTGGGCTCACTCAGCGCACCCTCAGCGCTCGATCGAAACCCGTCGACCTTCGCGGTCTGCGATGAAGGCGGCGTCAATCACGAGCTGAGCTGAGTATCCGTCTGCAAAATTGGGGCCGAGCTGGCGACCGAGTGCGACGTTGGTCACAAACTGGCGTGCGCCCAGGTCTTGAGTGGCCAGGTGAGCCCACATCTCTGTCTCGGCCAATCCCCCGCGATAGCTGTCGGGAATCTCGAGCACCTCTGACGTGCCACCTTCGCGGCTTACCCACAGGTGGGGGCCTTGCAGTGATCCCTCGTAGACCATCGACAGTTCGACCGAGCCATGCTCGCCAAAAATCTTGACCCGCTGCTCCATAAAGCGGTCGCCAAGGTCGGCAATAAGGGTGGCAAAAATCGTGCCGTGCGAGCCATCGGCGTACTCGACAACAAGGTTGGCCGAATCGTTTACGGGCGTGACGGGATTGCCCTGAGCATCCACCCGGTCGACCGAGTTGTGTAGGGATGCACTCACCGTCGACACCGGACCAACGAGCCACTGCGCCAGAGAAATCACGTGCACACCGAGGTCGCCCAAGGCGCCGGTGCCGTGCTTGGCATCCAGGCGCCAGTGGTAGGCGTCGTCGCGGGCATAGCCCATGTGGTAGCTGAACTCCGAGTGGAAGACGCGACCAACCAGACCGTCGGCGAGCAGATCATGCAGGTAACGGAATGCCGGGGCGTGCAGGTAGGTAAACAGCACGTTGTTGATGACGCCAGCCACCTCGACAGCCGCGAGCATTTCGCGCGCCTGGTCAGCATTTGACGCCAGAGGCTTCTCGCACAAAACGGGCAGCCCGGCTGCCGTGGCCGCCAGCACCATCTCGTGATGCGACTCATCAGGGCTTGCCACCACAACAGCGTCGATCGAGCCCGACGCAATCATGGCTCGCCAGTCATCGAAGGTAGTGCCGATGTCGTATTTCTTGGCAACTTCGGCCAATCGCGCGGCATTCCTGCCGGCCAGCGCGGTTATCTCGCCGTGCTCGTGGCCCCGCAGGGTCTCCAGATAGGCAAACTCGGTCCAGGGGCTGGTGCCAATGACACCGACGCGAACCTTGCTCACGGGCGCCCCTAGTTAGCCAGGGCCACGAAGAAGCCCCACGGTTCGAGAGTCGACGACTTGTGGCCAAGGATGACCTCGCCATCGGTCTCGCTGGGCAGCTCGGCGGGCTCGTTCGAGAAGTTGACCACGACGGTGAGCTTCTGGGCGCCGAGGCGACGCTCATAGGCAAACAACTGCTCATGCGTGGGCCAGATCATGTCGAACGAGCCGTTCACGATGACGTCGAAGTTGTGACGCAGGCGAATGAGCGCCTTGTAATGGTGGAACACCGAATCCGGGTCAGCGATGGCAGCCGCCGCGTTGATCTCGCGGTAGTTGTCGGGCACGTCAATCCACGGGGTTCCGGTGGTGAAGCCGGCGTGGGGCGAGTCATCCCACTGGACAGGGGTGCGGGCGTTGTCGCGGCCCTTGTAGCCGACGGCGTGAATCACCGTCGACAGCGGGATGCCCTGCTCAGCCGCTTCGGCCGCCCAGTTGAGCGTCTCGAGGTCGCGGTATTTGTCGAGAGTGGTAAAGCCGTGGTTGATCATGCCGAGCTCTTCGCCCTGATAGACGTAGGGCGTTCCGCGCATGAGGTGCAGAATCGTGCCGAGAGCCTTCGCGCTCTGCACGCGATGCTCGGGGCTGTCGTTGCCCCAGCGGCTCACAATGCGCGGCTGGTCGTGGTTGTTCCAGTAGAGCGAGTTCCAGCCGACAGTCTCGAGGCCCTTCTGCCACTTGTTGAGGTTGGCCTTGAGGGCGGGAACGCTGAACGGGACGAGGTCCCACTTGCCAGTTCCGCCCGGG
>CAZPVE010000072.1:0-5559 GCA_964589925.1 uncultured Aurantimicrobium sp.
ACCCACCACCGCCTCGGTCTACCAGCCGCCTGTAAACACCTCGCCGGCCACGATTCCTGGGCCGGTGGGGGCCGGGCAGCGTCTGACGATTGACAACGGGGGCTGGAATTCAGCACCTGCGCCGAGCTTTACCTACCAGTGGTACCTCTGCAAGAACAACACAAGCGTGGCCTCCTGCGTGAAGTTGAAGGGCTACACGGCACAAAGTTTCGTCGCGCGAAAGACTCACATCGGCAAGTACTATCGCGCGACCGTCACGGCCAAGAACACAGTTGCGACCCTTGCTTGGTCGAGTGCCTCCTCGGTCATCTCGGTTGTTCCCGAGGCCCGAAAGGCTCCTGTATTGAGTGGAACACCGGTAATCGGGTCAGGCGTCAGTGTGAGCAATGGCTCTTGGTACAGCATCCCCGGGGCTTCACTGACCTACAGATTCTTTAGCTGCCCATCCAAGATTGCCAAGGCCGGCATTGGCACCCCGCCCGGATGTTCACCCATCAATGAAGCTTCGCCCAACAACTCCGTCGTGATTGGTGCGGATCAGCGCGGGCGCTTCATCGTGGGTCAGGTCATCGCGACAAACCCGGTCGGCGCAGGTGTCCAATACACAATCAGCTCTGGGCCCGTAGGGGACGATCCTGCGCTTCCCCAGATCTCGGGAACACAGTCGGTAGGACAAACCCTGAGTGCCTCATCCGGATCGTGGTCGGCCAACAAGACGGCGATCAGTCTTACCTCGAGTGGCCCCAAGTTCAACGGCTTCCCCATCAAGGGCATTCAGCAGGCTCTGCAAGCCGCAGGCTATGGAACTCCCATTACTGGTGTCTATGACGCTCGTACCAAGGCCGACGTCAAGAAGTTCCAGGTGCGATACAAACTCGCTAAGGCTGATGGCCTTGTCGGTTCTGGTACGTGGGCGAAGATGAAGGCGCTCAAGGTTGCGCTGCCCGTCACCTATTCGTACCAGTGGCTGCGCTGCTCGGCTCCAGCCATCACGTCTCGCGTCGCTTCCCAGCCCGGAAACTGTGTTGCGATTCCAGGCGCCACGAACCAGACCTACACGCTGATCGCGAGTGACTCCGGAACGCCAGCCCCATCTCCCAGCAACCCGACCCCAACGCCAACTGGGCCCGCGATTCAGGGGGACAACGGCCAGGTCATCATGGTGGCCGTCACCGCCAACGGCGTGACAGACCCGGCCAAGACCCGCTGGTCACTCTCTACCGGCGTCATCAACTAACCGTCCAGCGAAAATAGACTGGGCATATGAAGCGCGCTCATCACCCCACCCGTGAACGCCTCATCGAGGTAACTGTCGAGTTGCTCGAAACCAAGGGCCCGGGCGAAATCAGTGTTGATGAAGTTCTACAGATCTCGGGTATCTCAAAAGGCTCGCTCTACCACCACTTCACCGACCTCGCCGATTTGGTCGATGCGGCTCTGGTTTTCAGGTTTACCCACTATGTGGATCTCACCATCGCGGAAATTTCCTCGATTGTCTCAGGGGCCAAGACACAAGAAGAGCTGTTTACGGGCCTTGCGCGCATCACCAACCAGACGCAGTCGCCCGAGTTTCGAGCCAACCGGCTTGAGCGCGCTCAAACTGTCGGTCGGGCCGTTCGCAATGAGAATCTTCGAGGGCTACTCAATTCTGAGCAGGCTCGACTCAACGGCGCCTTAGCGGATCTCGTTCGCGAAGGTCAGGCCAAGGGGTGGTTTGCTGCCGAGGTCGACCCCATGGCCACCGCCGTCCTCATCCAGGCCTACACCCTCGGCCGCGTGCTCGATGACATTTCCGACCCCACCATTGACCCCGCGGCATGGACTTCTCTCATTCACCGGCTGGTCGAAAAGACCCTCAAAGCCGACGGCGTAAACTGAGGCTATGCGCGTTACTTGCTTGGGCCACGCCGGATTATTCGTCGAGACTCGAGGCGGAACCGTCCTCTGTGACCCCTGGGTCAAGCCCGCATTTTTCGGCTCCTGGTTCCCCTTTCCTGATAACCGCGGCCTCGATTGGGAGCGCTTCGGCAAGGCAGATTACCTCTACATCAGTCACCGCCACCGCGATCACTTTGATCCCTGGCTTCTGGAGACCTACGTTCCCAAAAACATCAAGGTGCTTCTGCCTGAATATCCAACGGATGATCTCGAGGCCGACATTCGTGCACTCGGCTTCAACAACATCATCTACACGCGTGCCGGAGAGGTCATCGAAGAGAACGGCCTGCGCATCCTGGTGACGCCCATGCGCGCTCCCAGTGATGGTCCTATCGGAGACTCGTCCCTGTCACTCGATGACGGTACGGCCTGCATTCTCGACCAGAACGATGCTCACCCACTCGACCTTGAGGCTTTGCTCGGTTTCGGCAAGATCGATGCGTATTTCACCCAGTTCTCCGGCGCCATCTGGTGGCCGATGGCCTACGACCTTCCTCTGGGGGAGAAGCAGCACTTTGCTCGTCTCAAGCGCGAGGCCCAAAATAAGCGCGCACTTTTTTACATCGACAAAATTGGTGCACCCCACGTGTTTCCGCACGCAGGACCTCCCGCTTTCTATGACGATGACCTGTTCCCGTTCAATGCCAAGGGGCAGAACGACGAAGCCATTTTTACTGACCAGGTTGAATTCATTGACCTCGTCACGCAGAGCAACCCGTCAACCACGGCGCACATGTTTGTGCCAGGAACGGTCGTGGACATCAACGACGGCAAGCTCGAGGTTTCGCAAACCTTGTTTACTGACACTGAGATTGATGAGATTTTCGCCGATAAGTGGGCCTACTTCGCGAAGCAGCGCGCGGAGCGCCAGCAAGAGCTTGCCGACGACCGTGCATCGTGGGCGCCGGTTCCCTCCGACGATGAAATGCTCGCCGAGATCAAGGCTTGGTGGGAGCCGCTCATGAAGCGTGCACCTCTGCTGTGCGACGGCATCGGTGCGATGGTCAAGTTCACGATTGGAACCCTTGAGATTGTTGCGGACTTCCCCAAAGGTGAGGTTCGCCGATTCGACGATGAGGGTGTTCGCTACTGGTTTGAGATTCCGCCCGAGCTGGTAGCTACCAATCTTCGCGATCGAGAGATCGACTGGTCAAACAGCATCTTCCTCTCGGTCCGTTTCAAGGCCGGCCGCATCGGCAAGTTCAATGAGTACCTCTACACCTTCATGAAGTGCCTCTCTGAGCAGCGCATCGACTACGTGCAGAACTGGTACTCATCGCAATCAGATGACGGCGAGGATGTTCGCATCGGCGAGTGGCTCGTTCAGCGTCGTTGTCCCCACCTGCGTGCCGACTTGGCATCCGCGGGTACGGTCGAAAATGGCGTTCTCACCTGTAGCCTGCACGACTGGAAGTTTGACCTGGCTACCGGGCGGTGCCTGACCACCCAGGGCCACGAAATCCGGGCTGCCAAGATCGGTTAGTGCGATGCGCGCTGCGATTGTCTTCAACCCCACAAAGAGGGGCGTCGAGGCTGTCAAACGCCGCGTCGCACTGACCGAGAAACAGCTCGGTTTTGAGCCGTCACTCTGGTTCGAGACGAGTGCCCGGGATGGCGGTGTCGCCGCGGCCCGCAAGGCCCTTGCAAAGGCTCCAGACGTGATTATTGCCGTCGGGGGAGACGGAACCGTCCGTGCTGTCATCGAAGCTCTCAGGGGCATTCAGGGCGCCCGAGAATCGGTTATTCCTGTCGGGATTATCGCCCGAGGAACCGGTAACATTCTTGCTCGAAATCTTGGACTTCCCGTTGGCGACCTCAGGCGCATGGCGCGCATCGCGTTTGCCGGCAAAATCACGAACATCGATGTCCCCACCATCATGGTGGATGGCCCTCGCGGCCCCTCGACTTCAGTGTTCATGGTGATGGCTGGCTTGGGTATCGACGCAGAAATGGCGGCTTTCACGAACGCAAAGCTCAAGCGCAGCATCGGTTGGCTTGCCTACATCGGACCGATTTTGCGCGCGACCTTCCGGGGCAAGCGCAGCGAGGTGACTGTTGTGCTGGAATCGGGGGAGCATGACCGTCGGCGTCAGCACACAGCGATCATCGGCAACTGTGGTGTCTTACAGGGTGGTCTTCAGTTGATGCCGCGTGCCCGGCTGGATGATGGCCTCCTCGATGTGCTTGCTCTCGATCCCACTACGCCATGGGGGTGGATGCGCATCGCGCGCCGCATCGCGATTGGTAGTGCTTTGAGGAGAGCTCCTGGTGGAGAGTCGGCTGTTTCTCATCTTCCCCCGGTGCGTTCGATGCGTTACCGACAGGCTTCACGCATTGAGTGGCGAATGGATTCACCCATGCCGCTTCAGATTGATGGCGACCCGCTGGGTGAGGTTTCTCGCGTGGTGGTAACAGTTAGCCCGCGTGCACTGGGTGTGCACACGGGCTAACGATGTTTCGCGGTTGAGCGCTACTTGCCGGCAGGGAGTCCTTTACCGACCGCGACGAAGGTTTTGGCACGAACTTTGGTTGGTAGCGCCATATACCCACTGTCACCCACGGTGCCTTGGTAGTCCGTGCGTAGCCATGAGTAGGCAACGGCCTGGATCTGCTGGTCTTTGGTGGGGCAGAGCACGGCTGTCACAGGGAATGCGGCTTGGTATGAAGGGGCAATGTCGAACCCGGGAGGAGCCGTTGGGGTTGCAGCGAAGTCGGTTGCCACACTAACGCCGGTCTCGGCGACGGTGACCTTCCACTGCGACGCGCCTTCGTAGGCTCCGGTGTCGTCGGGAACGGCGTTGATGGGGTTGCCGTCTTCGTCAACGCCGGTGATGATCGTGATCACCGGAACAGCGAGCTTGGTTGCAGCGCTACGGCTGATCACGGAGATGCTTCCAGGCGTGGCCTTGGGAGTGAAGTTTGCCTCGGTGGCCTTGAACGCGGCGGGGTCGAGTGTAACCTTCTGGTTTGCTGCCCAGGCAGTGAGGGCTTCAAGGCTCGATTTATCTGCGACTGGATTGATCACGATGGGAAGCGGATCGAGCTGAGTGTCGGGGTTTTCGGCGGCAATTTCCTCACTGGACCAGTCGGTGATTTCTCCAGAGAAAATTTTGGCGAGGGTCTTGAAGGACAGCGTGATGTCGGTGACATCAGGGATGTTGTATGTAATTACGCCGGCGTCGGCGAGGAGGGGGAATGCGTAGCCATCTGGGCATGGTTCGGCTTTTTCAGACGCACTCAGGGTGACGTGTGACGTGCTGGCGGATGCCTTGGTGGTGACAGTCGTGTTTGCGCAGGTTTCGTTGAGTGCAGTCGACCAGTCGGTAACGACGGTTTGCAGGGCGGTCGGGACGGTCGCGAAGGAGTCGCCGTCGATGCAGACGTGTTTCTTTTCTGCTGCGAGAACTTTGAGTTCTTCGGGCATCGGCGGGTCACAGGCGGTGAGGCCGGCAGTGGCGAGGGCTAGGACCGCGATGGCGAGGGCTGTCTTTTTCATTGGCTTCTCCTAAGCGTAGGGAATGGCCCGGCTGACGAATCAACCGGGCCATTCACCCATTGTGCTGTGAGTAGTTGGTGCTGATCAAAGCGATCTTGTCCTGTGCGGTGTTGTAAACACCCAGG
>CAZPVE010000073.1:0-5550 GCA_964589925.1 uncultured Aurantimicrobium sp.
CGAGACCAGCGCACAGGGCAAGGGCCGACTTTCCGGTTCCGGCACGACCACCGAGCGAGAGGATGCCCAGGCTCGGGTCGAGAAGCATGTCGATAGCGAGGCGCTGCTCAGCGGAACGACCGTGAAGTCCGAAGAGGTCGCGGTCGCCGCGAACGAGGGAAACTTCCCCGTTGCCGCGCACACGGCCGAGTGCTGATCCGCGGTCGGAGTGAATGACGAGACCCGTGTTGCGGGGCATGTTCACAACCTGACGAGTGCGGATCGACTCCTTCTCGTAGAGGTCTGCCATCTCTTCGGCCGAGAGGCTGATTTCCTCGGTTCCGGTCCAGCCGGAGTCCGGTGCGAGTTCGGCGCGGTATTCCTCTGCCGACAGACCAATCGAAGCGGCCTTGACGCGCATCGGAAGGTCCTTCGAGACGACGGTCACGTCGAGGCCGTCACCGGCAAGGTTCATCGCGACCGCAAGGATGCGCGAGTCGTTGTCACCGAGCTGGAGGCCCGAGGGAAGAACAGCTTGGTTCGAGTGGTTCAGCTCCACGCGAATCGATCCACCACCCTCGGTGGTGATGGGGAAATCAAGGCGCTCGTGCTTGACACGAAGGTCGTCGAGGAGTCGCAGCGCCTGGCGAGCAAAGTAGCCAATCTCGGGGTCGTGACGCTTCTTCTCAAGTTCTGAGATGACAATCACGGGGATCACCACCGCGTGCTCCGCAAACCTGAAAAGTGATTGCGGGTCAGACAACAAAACCGAGGTATCTAATACATAGGTACGCTCGGTCTGGCGGGTCTTGGCGGGCTTCTGGCGGGTGGCGGTGGAGCGGGGCTGAGCGCCGCTGCTTTGCGATGTCATGAGGCAAACCTAAAGCCGTGGTTTAACCTCACCACGGTGCGACACGCCCGGGTCGTGAGAGTTTACTTTTGCGTTACGAACCGTACCGACGCTCGCGTCTGGTGAAGTCACGCATGGCGCGCAAGAAGTCGACTTGGCGGAGGTCAGGGTACAAAGCTTCAACAAAGTAAAACTCGCTGTGAGCGCTCTGCCAGAGCATGAAATCACTGAGTCGCTGCTCACCCGACGTGCGAATCACCAGGTCAGGATCGGGCAATCCACCGGTGTAGAGATGGTCACCAATCAGCTGCGGAGTGAGCTTCTCGGCAAGATTGTCGATCGTGCCACCGGTCGCCTGGTGCTCGTTGATGATGCTGCGCACCGCATCCGCAATCTCGGCACGACCGCCGTAGCCAATGGCGAGGTTGACGTGCAAGCCCTTGTGGTTCGCCGAGCGCTCCTCCACTGCGATGAGTCGCTCCAGCAGGGCCGGCGGCAAGACTTCATCGGCACCCACGTGCTTGATTTTCCAGTCACGGAATCCGCCGATGTTCTCGGCGAGAGTTCCAATGATGTCAAAAAGTTCAGCGAGCTCATCGGCTGGACGACCCTTGAGGTTGTCGGTCGACAGCAAATAGAGCGTGACCATCTTGATGCCGAGATCGTCACACCACACTAGGAACTCGGGAACCTTGGCCGCGCCAGCTCGGTGTCCGTGAGATGCACTATCGAGTTCGCGCAGACGGGCCCAACGGCGGTTGCCATCGACAATCATTCCGATGTGGTGGGGCAATGCTTCTGGGTTGAGACCCCGACGGATTCGCTTTTGGTACAGGCCGTAGAGCAAGCCCGTCCGCTGCGTTCCGTCCTTCATACCTCTACGGTAGCGATGATTCACCCAGGATTCATGGAGTGACCGCACGCGTGCACGCGTAGGCTGGGAGCATGGCAGCCGACGACGACATCTCCCTCCGGGACGAAGCTGCCGACGCCGCGGTTGCCGCTGACGAAGCGCGCGCCCCCCACTTGCCGAGCCTTCCTCTGGTGGATGCCTTTGAGCCGATTCCCGAGGGCGAGGTTAAGCCACTCTGGCGCGGCTGGATCCACGCCGGCACGTTCCCAATTGCGATCGCCGCAGGCATCGTGCTCATTTGCCTGGCTGATGGCGCTGCCGCAAAGTGGTCGTCCGCCGTATTCATGGCAACGTCCCTCCTGCTGTTCGGCAACTCGGCGCTCTATCACCGCTTCCACTGGAAGCCGCGCACCAAGGTCATTCTCAAGCGCATCGACCACGCCAACATCTTCCTGCTCATCGCGGGCACCTACACACCCATCGCCGTCCTTGCTCTCCCGCCGAGCAAAGGCATCCTGCTTCTCACGCTCGTCTGGGTCGGCACGATTCTCGGCATTGCGTTCCGAGTCTTTTGGATTAGTGCTCCGCGCTGGCTCTACGTGCCTCTTTATGTGATTCTCGGCTGGGGCGCCATGATGTACGTGGTTGACCTACTCAACGCCAACGCAGCCATGATGATTTTGGTTCTCGTGGGTGGCGGCCTCTACACAATCGGAGCGGTCATCTACGGCCTCAAGCGACCGAACCCTGTGCCCGGCGTCTTTGGCTTCCACGAGATTTTTCACACCCTGACGGTGTTGGCATTCCTGTGCCACTGGAGCGCGATCTTGTTGATCGCCCTGCACCCGATCTACAACTAGATCAGTTTGAGGCTGCCTGCTCGGCGTCGAGCTTGGCACTGACCTCGTCACGGATGCGCGTGCGGCGGATGCGACGAACCATATCGAGCGTCAGCAACACCGCACCGACTGCCACAAACGCAATCGCGAAGAAGCCCACAGGGCCGGGGTCGACAACAACCTGGGTGGTGTCCGATGCTGAAAGTAACACGGCGTCCAATCGCTGGTTCCACAAGGCAATACCCTTGTCTATATAGATTACCGCGGGAGCGTGATGACCAACCAAGAAGTGCTGAATGCGCGCTATGGTCGTGCGCCTCGCTCGCGCTCATCCCGCCGCTGGCGAATTGTCATTGCGTCGGTGGCAGGAGCAGCCTTGCTGCTGACCTGGTTCCTGTGGGCGAATCCCGCTCGCATCGGCGTCATGGTCTCCGTCGATGTGACGAGCCACACCGTGGTCGACGCATCCCACACGAAAGTGACATTCAAGGTGACGGCCCAACCCGGTCACGCGGTTGCCTGCGCAGTCTCCGCTAAAGACCTGGGCTTCAATGTCGTCGGCTGGAAGGTGTTCACCTATCCCGCTTCGCCCGAGACTTCTCGGACCTTTACAGAAGAAATCCTTACCATCCGGAAGCCTGTCTCGGGTTTGGTTGAAGACTGTTGGCTGACCTAGGCTCGAAGCTATGGCTGACGCACCTGAGACATTCCTCACCCAAGAAGCTTTCGACCGTTTGAGCGCGGATCTCGAGCGCATGAGCACGACCGAGCGTGAAGAAATCGTCGGCCGTATCGCGGCTGCTCGCGATGAGGGCGACCTCAAGGAGAACAGCGGCTACCACGCTGCTAGGGATCAGCTCGGGCTTCTGGAAGCCAAGATTCGCGACCTCAAGGAGCTCCTGAAGCACGCCAAAGTCGGCGATGTCCCCGAGAGCAGCGGCGTGGTCGAAATTGGCACCGTCATCACCGCGACGATTGCGGGCGATGAGTCACGTTTCTTCATTGGCAATCGTGAAATCGCTGCCCAGGTCGAAGACCTCGATGCGTACAGCCCCGAGAGTCCCGTAGGAAAAGCCATTTTGGGCCTCAAGGTCGGCGACAAGACGTCGTTTACCGCCCCCAACGGCAAAGAGATTAGCGTTGCCATTGTGAAGGTGGAGACCTTCGTTCCCTAACGACGCTTGACTCGCTTTAGAGCGATATTGAAACGCCCCAGCGAGCTTCGAACTCAACTCCCGGCTCGAGCCATGCGAGATTCACCCCGGAGTTGAACGCGTTCGGCGCAGCTGTCGACGGTTCAATCGCCGCCGCGTGCACGGGTCGACCATCCGCTGCCGGGAAATTCGCCGGGGTGAAAATCACCACGTGTTTGAAGGTCGCGTCTTGCCAGACATCGAGTCCGCGCCCGTCATCCGCTTTCAAGTAGAAGTGCGAGTGACCCTGGGCATCCAGCGGCAAGTCGGTGAAGTCCTCGTCGATTCGGCCATCGCCCACCCGGATCCCGTTGCGGAAATCGAACTCCGTTCCGGCGGTAGGGCGAGTCGACACCGGAATCTGCCGAGCATCGACAACGGTCTGAGTCGCGGCATCGCTAAACAGCTTCAAGTCGGCCGTTTCGACGGCCGAGAACTTGAAGTAGGGGTGAGCGCCCGTGGCGTATGGCGCCGCGTCGCTCGAGAGGTTGGTTGCCCGGTGCGTCACCGTCAAGCCGTTTTCCCGCAGTTCGTATGTGACTGAGGTCTGCACCAGGAAGGGGTACCCCTCGCGCGGGGTAATCGTTGCCTGAAGCGTGACCGACGCCTCGGTCTTTGCCGATGCCACGTAGGGGTAGTCGAGAAGAAGCCCGTGGTTGGCGTTCTGCTGATCAATGATGGTGATGTTGTTCTGCAGAACCTCACCCTGGTGAGTCCACTTTCCGCCGTCGAGACGGTTCACCCAAGGCGCCATGACGGTGCCGGCGCAAAGCGGTTTGTACTGGTCTTCCGCGTAAGGCTCGACGAGCTCAATGTCACCGATGGTGAATTCCCGAAGGGATGCACCGACTTGCGCGATGACAGCTCGCACTAGCCCCTGCGACGAAGAATATCTGAGAACGTGTTGTTCCCCTGAGGCAGCTACCACGATGGGGCTGCTCTATTCTTTGTCAGCGGCGAGGGTGGTGATCGTTCCGGTAATCATTCCAACAAGGGTGTCGCCGTTGAAGTGTGCCGTGGGGGCATCCTTCACGATCTTGCCGAGGCGGAGAACAACGATACGGTCAGTGACCTCAAGAACGTGAGGGAGAGTGTGCGAAATGAAGATGACACCCAATCCCTTCTTCTTAGCAGCCTTGATAACCTCAAGCACTTCACCAGCCTGACGAGCACCAAGGTGGTTCGTGGGCTCGTCGAGAATGATGACCTTGCGGGCCCAGGCCACAGCACGACCGATAGCAACAGCCTGACGCTGACCACCCGAGAGCTGCGAGACTGCGCGGTTCGAGGCGGGAACAGCGATTCCGACTGCCTCGAGGTCACGGTGTGCCTCTTCTTCCATGGTCTTGCGAGCCAGGAAGCCAAGCTTGCCGAAAAGGCCCTTGACGAACTTCTCGCGACCCAGGAATACGTTCTGCGACACCGTCAGGTGAGGAGCAAGGCCACTCTCCTGGTACAGGGTCTCAATGCCGGCCTCAAGAGCCTGACGAGGTGCGTGCCAGCGAACTTCTTCACCATCGAGGTAGATGTGTCCGCCGTCGGGGTCGTGTGCGCCCGAGAGAACCTTGACGAGGGTGGACTTTCCGGCACCGTTGTCACCAACGAGACCGACAACCTCACCTGCGTGGAGCTTCAGGCTGGCGCCATCGAGAGCAACGACCGAGCCGTAACGCTTCGAGACGTCTTTTACTTCGTAAATTACTTTGCCAGTCATTAGCGCGCACCGTTCTTCTTCTGGAGGGTCTGGACTGCCACTGCACCGGCGATCAGAACTGCAACAACAATCTGCTTCCAGTCAGTAGCGACACCGATCATGAGCAGACCACTCTGAACGGT
>CAZPVE010000074.1:0-5392 GCA_964589925.1 uncultured Aurantimicrobium sp.
AAGCGTCAGACGCGGTGGCGGTGAACCGTTGCGTCGACAACACCACATGGATGCCCAGGGCTCGGCCGCGCGCAGCCACATCGTTCAGCACCTGACCATAGGCAGGAAATGCCTCGATGAGCGCCCTGAACTCGTCCACGACGATGATCACCCGGGGAACCCGAGCATGCTGGGGCAGATCCTGCACGTGGGGCACACCATGCCGGGCGAGGAGTTTCTCTCGGGTTTCGAGGAGCACACGCACACCCTCGAGCGCCGCTTCAAGCCCGAGCGGGTCAAGGTCGGACACGATGTGTCGAATATGCGGCAGACGCGCCAGTCGGCCGTATGACCCACCACCCTTGAAGTCGATGATCGCAATGGCCAGGGCTTCGACGGGCAGGTTGGCGGCCATGGCTCTGAGCCAGGCAATGAGGAACTCGGTCTTTCCGGAGCCCGTCACCCCGGAGACCAGAGCATGGGGCCCGTCGACGGCGAGATCCAAGTCGTTCACGCCGACCACCCTCGACGCCATCTCGAGCGCCACGACGCTTTCTTCCCAGTCCGCGCCGAGAACATCCACTTCGATCTGACCAACCTCGGGGTTCAGGCCCAGTCGGTCGTGAAGCACACCGACCCCCAACGGGTCGACATCAAGCAGCCACCTCATGGACGAGGACTGCGAAGCATTCGACCCAGAAATGACCGGTAGGACATCATCCATGGGGTCGTAGACCCGACCCCGATTAGCCCGCAGCGCCCGAGAGACCAGCTCGACGACCCGGCTGTCTCCGTGGATTTCCAACCCGCCGGAAAGATCAATCACAACGGGGATTTCAATCCACTGCCGCCCTGCCCCCGGAGCAAACTCGCGTGCCATGAGCCGGCGCAGCCCAACGCGAACACGCTGATCTGCGGGCTGATTGAGACCTGCTTGCCACCAGCTCAACGCAGGCGGGACAGACTGCATCCAGCCCTGCGCAGAGGGCACCGTCGCGGCCAGTGCAAGAGCCTCCGCCACGCGACTGAGCGCGGCATCCCGGCGCTCGAATAGGCGCTCCCCTAGCAAGGCAGCAGCCATGAGTGGCCCCACGACGGCAAAAGCCCAACCCGCCGCGCCACCGACCAACACAGCCATGAGCACCCCCACAAGCGCGCTTACCCCGGTTGTCAGGAGGACAGGGCGAAGTGTTCGCGTGAGGGTCACCGCGAAAGTATGCCCGGGCGGCGTTCAGCCCACGGGAGAAAAAGACTAGCCGTGGATAAGTGGTGGATTCACACCGTGCACGTCAATGACTACGACGGTCACGTTGTCTCGTCCACTGTTGCCGAGCGCGGCCTTTACCAGCTCATCGACGGCATCCTGCGGAGTCGCTGCGGACTCCAAGAAGTGCGCGATGCCCGCATCGGTGAGTTCTTTGGTGAGTCCGTCGCTGCACAGGAGCAAGCGCATCCCGGCTTCGACATTGAAGAAGAAATAGTCAGGGACCGGTTCCTCGATAACCCCGACCGCACGCGTGATCACGTTCGAATGCGGGTGATAATCGGCCTCTTCGCGGGTGATCTGACCAGCATCCACCAGCTGCTGAACGACAGAGTGATCAACCGTCACCTGCTGAAGCGCGCCGTTGAAGAAGGCATATACGCGTGAATCACCGATGTTGAACACGGCCCAACGAACGGCATCCTCTGTCGTCACCAGGGCGGCACCCGTCACCGTGGTGCCGGCACCGCGTTGGTCTTCATCGAGAACATCGCTGAGTCCCTTGACTGCCGAAACAAGAGCGCCGTCGATGGCCTCGGTGGTTGTGAAACCAGCCGTTTGCAGAGTTGCCAGACCGCGAACCACGGCGTCGCTGGCGACATCACCGCAGGAATGGCCTCCCATGCCGTCGGCCACCGCAAAAACGGGGCAGGCAACAACAAAACTGTCTTCGTTGTCAGCACGGTGGTGGCCCACATCGGTTGCGGCAGCCCAGGAAAGCGTCACGCTGGCGTGACTTGCGTCGTCAGTAACGGTGTACCCAGAGGCGTTAGCGCCGATGGCAGTCACTGTTCACGTTCTCCGAAAATGGGCATCCTGCTGGCTCTGGCCAGCATCTCATTCTACGCGTTAGCCGATGTACGACATGACGTGCTTGATGCGCGTGTAGTCCTCGAAACCATAGGCCGAAAGGTCTTTCCCGTAGCCTGAGTGCTTGAAGCCACCGTGCGGCATTTCAGCCGCCAGAGGGATGTGCGTGTTGATCCAGACGCAACCAAAGTCGAGCTTCTTCGCGGCGCGCATCGCGCGACCGTGGTTCGCCGTCCAAACCGACGAAGCCAATCCGTATTGCACATCGTTCGCCAGGGCGAGAGCCTCTTCTTCCGTCGCGAAAGCCTGGACGGTGATGACCGGGCCAAAGATTTCGCGCTGGATTGCCTCGTCAGTCTGCTTGAGGCCCGTGATGATCGTCGCCTCGTGGAAGAAGCCCTTGCGATCAACTGCCTTGCCGCCAAGAACGATGTTGGCGTTGTCGGGGAGGCGGTCGATAAAGCCGGTGACCTGAGCCAGCTGATTCACGTTGTTGAGCGGACCAAACATCACGCCCTCGTTGGGGGCGCCGGTCGTGGCGTTCTCGCGGGCATACGCGGCGAGCGCGGCCACGAACTCGTCGTGGATGCCCTTCTGCACCAGCACGCGCGTGGCAGCGGTGCAGTCCTGACCGGCGTTGAAGTATCCGGCACCAACGATGCCCTCAACCGCAAGCGCAATGTCGGCATCATCGAAGACGATGACGGGAGCCTTGCCACCGAGCTCGAGGTGAACGCGCTTGAGGTCGGCCGAGGCGGACTTGGCCACCTCCATACCGGCACGAACCGACCCGGTGATGGACACCATCTGAGGCGTCAGGTTTTCGATCATCGCGCGGCCGGTGTCGCGGTTTCCCGTGATGACGTTGAGGACACCAGCGGGCAAGAACTCAGCGGCGACCTCAGCAAGCAAGAGGGTCGAGGCAGGCGTGGTGTCAGAGGGCTTCAGCACGATCGTGTTTCCGGCAGCGATGGCCGGGGCAAACTTCCACGTGGCCATGTTGAGCGGGTAGTTCCAAGGTGTCACCTGACCGATAACACCGATAGGTTCGCGGCGGATCGATGAGGTGTGATCCTTGACGTACTCGCCGGTGGCGAGCCCCTGAAGGTTGCGAGCAGCCCCAGCAAAAAATCGGATCTGGTCTACCGACGGCAGGATTTCGTAGTCGACGAGGGTCTCGCGAGGCTTTCCGGTGTTCTCCGACTCAACATCGGCAAACTCTTCGGCGCGAGCTTCCATGGCGTCAGCGATGCGGAACAGTGCCAGCTGGCGCTCGCTCGGGGTGGTCTCACTCCAGGTTTCGAACGCCGCCTTCGCTGCGTTGAAGGCGCGGTCAACATCCTTTTCGTTGGTCACCGCGGAAGTGGCGAAGACCTCTTCGGTCGCCGGGTTCACAATGTCGAGACGCTCGGACGAATCGGAATCGACGAATTCACCGTTGATGAAGTTCTTGAGAACGCGAGCAGCCATAATTTTCCTTCCACAACGAGCCGTCCACACGCAGACGGCGCCGGTACCGCTCATCCTATGACTTTTCGTTTTCAGAGATGAGTAGACGAAGATAGAGGGATACGCAAGGAGCACCCGATGAGCAAGCACATTGACCACAACGGTCTGCAACAGAAGGCGTCCGACCATCTCTGGATGCACTTCACGCGCCAGTCGTGGCAGCACGAGGGAAAGCTCCCCACGATTGTCTCGGCGAAGGGCCACCACCTCGTCGACAGCACGGGTCGCAAGGTCATTGACGGCCTCTCCGCGCTATTCACCACAAATGTCGGCCACGGCCGCAAGCGCCTAGCCAAAGCGGCAAAAAAGCAGCTCGAAACGCTCGACTTCTTCCCGCTCTGGTCGTTCTCGCACCCAGCCGCGATTGAGCTGGCCGATCGCCTTGCCGACTACGCCCCCGGCGACCTGAACCACGTGTTCTTTGCCAGCGGTGGCGGCGAGGCCAACGAGACGGCGTTCAAGCTAGCCAAACAGCACTGGAAGCTCAATGGGCGACCGATGAAAACCAAGGTCATCTCGCGCTGGTCGTCGTATCACGGCACACCGCAGGGAGCGCTGTCGATCACGGGCCTTCCCTACATGAAGCAGCCTTTCGAGCCTCTGCTGCCGTCGTTCCGTGTGCCGAACACCAACTTCTACCGCGCTGACGAGCAAAACGGGGCTCCTACCGAGAGCGTTGAAGATTTCGGCATCTGGGCGGCTGACCGCATCGAAGAAATGATCATCATGGAAGGCCCCGAAACCGTGGCCGCCGTGTTCCTTGAGCCAGTTCAAAACGCCGGCGGATGCTTCACTCCCCCGCCCGGATACTTCCAGCGCGTGCGCCAGATCTGCGACAAGTACGACGTGCTTCTGGTTGCTGACGAGGTGATCTGTGGCTTTGGCCGCATCGGAAACTGGTTCGCCAGCATCACCTATGACTTCCAGCCCGACATGATTACCTGCGCAAAGGCCATCACGAGCGGCTACCTTCCCCTGGCCGCCACGATCGTGAGTGACAAGATCTACGAGCCGTTCAGCAAGGGCACGACGACGTTCCCGCATGGGTACACCTTTGCCGGACATCCTGCTGCCTGCGCAGTCGCGCTCGAGAACCTCGACATCTTTGAGGAAGAGGGACTGAACGCCCGCGTTCGAGAGAATTCGGATGCCTTCCGCACCGAGCTCGACAAGCTCCGTTCGCTTCCCATCGTGGGTGACGTTCGCGGCGACGGTTACTTCTTCGCGATTGAGCTCGTTGCCGACCAGAAGAACAAGACCCGATTCACCGCACCCGAGCGCGAGAACCTCCTGCGCGGATATCTGCCCGACGCGATGCTCAACGCAGGGCTTTATGCCCGCGCGGATGACCGCCAAGACTCGGTCATTACGCTGGCGCCGCCGCTCACGGTTGGCCCCTCGGAGTTCGTGGAGATTCGTCAGATTCTCGAGGGCGTTTTGACCGACGGCCTCAACCACATCTCTTAGCGACTACGCTAGGAACACCGAATGCCTCACCTGTTCTCCCCCGACCAGTTGAGGCATTCGTTTTGCCCCGAACCCGGTCTTGGGCCGCTCAGCTGCTCTCGTGGTTCTTAGGATGCACGCATGAATGCACACCACACCACCTCCTGCGCCACCGTCGACTCCCCAATCGGGCCCATTCACATCACCTCAGACGGCAAGGCCCTTGTCGGCCTGCGCATTGAGGGCAGCGTCTCACCTCGGCCCGATGGGCACACCTGCTCTGCACGGGGCGACCGCGTGCTTTCCGCCACAGAGAAACAACTCGGCCAATACTTTGCCGGCTAGCGCACGAGCTTTGACCTCCCTCTGGCGCCCTCAGGCACC
>CAZPVE010000075.1:0-5355 GCA_964589925.1 uncultured Aurantimicrobium sp.
GCTTAGTTGCTGCGGTTACGACGAGTAGGCACTGTTCTCGTGCACGTAGTCGTGGGTGAGGTCGTTGGTCCAAATGGTTGCCGAGTGGGCGCCCACCTTCAGGTCGATGAGGATGTGCACCGCGCGAGGGGTGAGGTCGACCAGGTCGCGCGACTGGTCGGGCTCACCGCTGCGACACACGCGCACACCGTTGAACGAAACGTCGACGTTGTAGGGGTCGAACTCGGCGCTCGTGGTGCCCACGGCCGCGAGAACACGACCCCAGTTCGCGTCGTTTCCGAAAATTGCCGCCTTGAACAGGTTGTTGCGCGCCACGGAACGACCTACCTCGACGGCGTCGTCGTCGTTGGCGGCGTTGATTACCTCGATGGCGATGTCGTGGCTGGCACCTTCGGCATCTTCTTGCAGCTGAATCGCGAGCGAGCGGCAGGCCTCGGTGACGCGCTCGGTGAACTCAGCGAGGTTGGGCGTAACACCGGATGCACCCGACGCCATGAGCGTGACCTGGTCGTTCGTCGACATGCAGCCGTCCGAGTCGAGGCGGTCGAAGGTCACGCGCGTGGCGGCACGAAGAGCCTGATCGAGCTCGGGCGACGAGAGGTGGGCATCCGTCGTGATGACAACGAGCATGGTGGCAAGACCAGGCGCCAACATGCCTGCACCTTTAGCCATTCCACCAATGGAATATGCCCCGGATGCATCGTTGCCACCCGTGATGGCAACGGTCTTGGCCTTGGAGTCGGTGGTCATGATGGCTTCGGAGGCGTTCACTCCCCCGGCTGGGGCGGTGGCGTCGACATGGCCGAGCGCTTCGGCAGCTAGGCGAACCCCGGTCTGGAGCTTGTCGAGTGGCAGCTGCTCGCCAATGAGCCCGGTGGAGCACACGAGCACGTCACCGGCCGAAATGCCGAGTGCGTCGGCGACGGCTTCAGCGGTGGAGTGGGTTACTTGGAATCCTTGGCTGCCGGTGTAGCAGTTGGCGCCACCGGAGTTGAGCACAATGGCTTCGGCACGGCCGTCGGCCATGACCTGCTGGCTCCAGAGAATTGGGTTTGCCTTGCAACGGTTCGAGGTGAATACGGTTGCGACTGAGGTGAGTGGGCCCAAGTTTTGAACCAGGGCGAGGTCTTTCTTGCCCGATTTCTTGAGGCCACAGGCAATTCCGGCTGCGGCGAAACCAGCGGGGGTGGTAACGGTCATGGGCTCAAATCTACCGCTCGCCGCCGCGGTTGTCGGGGAGGCGCTAGGCGCGCGGATGCGCCTGTTCGTAGGTTTGACGGAGCCGCTCGGTGGAGACGTGCGTGTAGATCTGAGTTGTGCCGAGCGATGAGTGACCAAGCATCTCTTGCACGATGCGAAGGTCGGCTCCTCCATCGAGCAGGTGGGTTGCGGCGCTGTGGCGCAGAGTGTGCGGGCCGATGGGCCCGGCTCCGGGGATGTCGACGAGCAGGGATGCAACGAGTTGGTAGACACTGCGCACGTTGAGGCGGGCTCCGCGCGCACCGAGGAAGAGGGCGTCGCCCGTATCCTGCCCGGTGACCAGGGCCGGCCGGCTGCGAGTTAGGTAGTCGGCGAGCGCGTTGGCGGCTGGGGTGCCGAAGGGGACGACACGTTGCTTGTTGCCTTTTCCGGTGACCATCAGGGTGAGCCTGTCGAGGTCGACATCGCTGCGGTTGAGCCCAACGAGTTCTGAGACTCGAATGCCGGATGCGTAAAGCAGCTCGATGATGGCGAGGTCACGGATGGGCCCTGGCTCGCCGGTGGCTGCTCGGGTGCTCAGCGACGTGAAAATGTCGTCGAGGGCGCCGGATGTGACGACTCGGGGAAGTGCTTTTTCGCCTTTGGGTGACTTGAGTCGGGTGCCGGCATCGGTTGGTGTGATTCCCATGCGACGCAGCCAGGAGGTGAATGCCCGGGCACTGGCGGCCCGCCGCGAGATGGAGGTTTTGGCGAGTCCCGATTCGGTGGAGGTCCAGAGCCAGTCCCGAAGGTTGTCGAGGTCAATCTGGCTGGTGTCTTCACACTTCGCAGAGAGCAGGAACAGGGTGAGCGCGGCAAGGTCGGAGCGGTACGCCTTGATGGTGTGCGGGGAGAATCCTCTCTCGCTGGCGAGCGAGGCGACAAAGTCGTCGACGGCCCGCGCAATCTGCATGCCACAAGGCTACGCGGATTCCTTACGCCAGCCCGTAGGCATCTCTCGAACCTGACCGGTGATTTCGAGGAGCCCGAGGACGGCAACCGTTTCGGCCTGGGAGAGCCCGGTGAGTTTTGCCAGTTCTATGGGCGTCCTTGCTTTATTCGCACTGAGGGCGTCGAGCACCCGAATCGCGAACGGGTGAATGGGTTCGGCTTCAGGCCAGTCTGTGACACAAGCGTCTTTCCCGCCGATGAACTCGAGAACCTCAGTCGCCGATGTGACACAGACTGCCGGTGTTTCCCGAAGGAGGCGGTGGCAGCCAGCAGATGAGGCACTCGTCACCGGGCCGGGCACCACTCCAAGCGGGCGATGGAGTTCAAGCGCGTGATGCACGGTGTTGAGTGACCCCGATCGCCACCCGGCCTCGACCACCACGGTGGCCTGACTGATGGCCGCGATGAGGCGGTTCCGCTGGAGGAATCGCCACTTGGTGGGAGCGAACCCGCATGGCAGTTCGGTGATCACAAGCCCGTCTTCGATGATGCGTTGGAGGAGTGCATCATGCCCACTCGGATAAAGCCGGTCGATACCGCCGGCAAGCACCGCGAGAGTAATGCCCCCACTCGCTAGGGCTGCCCGATGAGCCATGCCATCGATGCCATAGGCGGCCCCAGAGACAATGCTCACCCCAGCATCAACAAGCCCATTCACGAGCTCCATGGTGACGTGCTCGCCGTAACCCGTGGATGCCCGAGCCCCCACGAGAGAAATGGATCGAGCCGCCGACGCAAGTAGCTCTGGATTGCCCCGAAGCCACAACGCCGACGGCGCGTGAAGTCCCAGGTCGTCCAGCCCCGGCACCCACCCCTGTGCCGATGGAGTGACGACACGAGCCCCGATTCGCTGGGCGCGCTCGAGGTGAGCTAGGGCTTCTGACTGGCTGAGGCGAGGCGCCCACCGCACGAGCGCTTCGGCAACCACCTCAGTCGCGTCCTCCTCCAGTGTGTCCGGCAAGAGTCGGGCTATATCAGCAGGAGCTGTGCCGGTGACAACATGTCGCAGCGCCTCGGCGGGCCCGAGCGCGGAACAAAGCAGACCCACGGCGCGGTCTCCGGGCTCCCCCAGCCCCGACCACGCAACACGAGCAAACGAGTTCTCGATGTCACCCTGATCAAAATCAATCTGGACCGCCTCAAGCAACCTGGTCACGCGAGCCCGGCTTGTGGTGGAAATCAAACTCTGGGTCATGAGATTCCTCTTCTCAGAAGGAGCGCGCGACCAATGTGGTCGATGGAAGGACTGCCTGCCTGGTCGAGGTCTGCCAAGGTCCAGGCGAGCCGGAGTGTGCGGTCATATCCCCTCATGGTGACCGCACCTTGACCAAGTGCTCGCTCGAGCGGCCTCAGGACGGCTGACCCGAGGTGAAAGTGTGTGCTTCGAAGAACCTTGCCCGGCACGGCCGCGTTAAGCGCAAATCCACATGACCGCCATCGCTCGCGGGCAATCTCGCGCGCCTCAGACACTCGAGCCCGTGCTTGAGCCGTTGTCATACTCGAGGTATACCCCTCCTCAGAGAGGCGTGAAATCCGGTCAACTGTTAGGTGCACATCAACTCGATCAAGCAGAGGCCCGGACAGCCGAGCAAGGTAACGCCGTCGGCTGAAGGGCGCACAGGTGCATTCTGCGGCCTTCAAGCCATAGTTGCCGCACGGGCAGGGATTCGCAGCCAGAACGAGTAAGAACCTCGCGGGAAAAGTCGCGGTCATCGAGGAACGATGGATGGTAATCGAACCATTCTCGAGCGGCTGCCTGAGCGCATCCAATGTTGAGGCTGAAAACTCGGGAGCCTCGTCGAGAAACAGCACCCCGTGAGCGGCTCTGGCAATCGCCCCCGGCCTAATCACTCCGGAGCCACCACCCACCAACGATGTTGTGGTCGCCGTGTGATGGGGAGCCTCGAAGGGAGGTCGGTGAGGCAAGACCTCAACGGCCGCTCCGCCCACGACCGAGTTGACGCAAGCAACTTCGAGAGACGCTTCTTCGCTGAGGTCGGGGAGAATCCCCCGAAGTCGCGACGCGAGCATCGTCTTGCCAGCCCCAGGCGGGCCCAGCATAAACAGATGATGCCCTCCCGCAGCGCAGGCAATGAGAGCCGAGACAGCGTCCCGATTGCCCACCACATCGGCAAGGTCGGCGTCTTCAACGAGATCGGGGGTTGGTTGCGAAGCGGTAATTGGCGGAACGTCAACGACAGAGAGGTCAGCTCCGTGCCAAATGGCGGCGTTTCGCAACGAAGACACGCCAACGGCCTGGATGCCCGGAACGAGCTGGGCCTCAGGCAGATTGCCCTGAGGCACGAGCACGATCTTGATCCCGGCGCGGGCAGCCCCGACGACGGCAGGGAGCACGCCGCGCGTGGGCCGCAGCCTGCCGTCGAGAGCCAGCTCCCCGATATGAGCTGCACGGGAAACAGATTCAGCCGGAACCTGCCCGGTTGCTGCCAAGGCCGCCACCGCAATGGAGAGATCAAATCCCGACCCCGCTTTTGGCAGAGCAGCTGGAGACAGGTTGACCGTTACCCGCTGACTTGGCATGTGCAGCTGAGAATTGACAATCGCCGCCCTCACTCTGTCTGTGGCTTCCATCAGGGAGCGGTCGGGCAACCCGACCACCGCAAACCGAGGCAAGCCCGCCGCGATGTCTGCTTCGACATCAACGACGGCACCCTCGAGGCCAATCAGTGCAACGGCGGTGGTGCGTCCGATCGTCATGCGAAAACTCCCTGCACGTGCTCGATCTCATAGGAAGCACCTTGAGGAATCAGCACCGCTAGCGCGTCAATTCGGGGCACGCCTCGCGCCTCGGGATGCGCCTGCCGCCAGGCAGCCGCAAGGCTGCGAAGGCGAGCAAGCTTGCTGAGGGTTATGGCCTCGAGTGGATGCCCGTGTGACAGGCTCGAGCGGGTTTTGACTTCGACGAAGACGAGATCATCTCCCCGGCAGGCGACAATGTCGATTTCACCTCGAGCACATCGCCAATTTCGATCAATCAGCAGGTAACCCTGGGACTCCAAGAAAGACGCAGCGATTTGCTCGCCTTGATGACCAAGATTGCCTCGAAATGTATTTCCGCCCGGAATGCCCATGGGCACACCATGACGGATCTACTGACCCCGCGACCTCGAAAATATCAGGGCCCGGCACAAGCTCCGAGGAAAG
>CAZPVE010000076.1:0-5343 GCA_964589925.1 uncultured Aurantimicrobium sp.
AGCGGTCATCGACGATGCCGGTCAGCTGCAACATGCGGTCGGCAAGGGTCGACTTGCCGTGGTCGATGTGGGCGATGATGCAGAAGTTGCGAATCTGCTCGGGTGCCGTCGACGCGGGCTGCAGGGGTTTACTGGCTCGTGGAGACATACCCGTCTAGTCTCCCACGACTTGTGCCGCCTCGTTTTCATGACGGACGGCAAAACTGGTAGTGTTGTCTCTTGGCTTACGTGTAGTTCCCCTACATCGTGTCTGGATTCGGCCCCTCTACCCGGCTCCAGCAAAAATCCACTTCACACATCAAACGTAAAGGCACGGGTAAACGTGGCAAACATCAAGTCGCAGATCAAGCGAATTGGCACCAACAAGAAGGCTCAGGAGCGCAACAAGGCGGTCAAGAGCGAGGTCAAGACCGCCGTTCGCGCAACTCGCGAGGCAGTCGTTGCTGGTGACAAGGAGAAGGCAACTGCCGCTCTGAAGACCGCAACCAAGAAGCTTGACAAGGCCGCCAGCAAGGGCGTCATTCACAAGAACCAGGCAGCGAACCGCAAGTCGGCTATCGCCAAGCAGGTTGCAGCTCTCTAAGGCTCAACTCTCAAACATCAGTTGCCCTCACCGAACGGTGGGGGCAACTTTTTTGTCGGGCGACGCCTGCGCTCTACGCCTCGTCAGCCCCGAAATTCGCCACGATGCGAACCATGCGTTCGAGAGCGTAGACCGGATCGCGCGAAGCGCCTTTGACGCCAGCATCAGCATCGGCGACGGCAATGATGGCGTTGCCGAGGCCGCGATCGTTCCAGTTGATGATGTCGCGCTTGGCGCGGTCAATCTGCCAGGGAGCTGCGCCAACAATCGAGGCCAACTCGTTAGATGATTTGCGCTGGCCGGCCACCTTGGCCATCAGACGAAGTTTGCTGGCGAACGCGGCAACGATGGGAACCGGGTCGGCTCCTGTGTCGAGGGCTTGACGAAGCGTCAGCAGGGCATCACCGAGGCGTCCTTCGATGGCCGAATCGGCAACTTTGAAGGCAGTCGCCTCGACGCGCCCACCGTAGTAGGTATCGACGGTTTGTTCAGTGATGTCTCCAGTGGCATCAGACATGAGCTGCTGACACGCGTTGGCGAGCTCTGATCCGCTGGAGGCGAAGGCGGAAACCAGCGCACGGATGGCCCCAGGGGTGGCCTTGCGTTGCCCGATGCGAAACTCTGCGGCAGCGAACTCAGCCTTGTCGTTGTCGCTCTTGAGCTCAGCACACACGACTTCGAGGGCGTCGATTTTGCCCGAGCGCACGGCGTCAAGGAGTTTCTTACCGCGCACTCCCCCGCCGTGACGCAAAACCACGGTGACGTCGTCGGTTGGTTGCTCGACAAACTTGAGTGCATCTTCGAGAAACTCGTCGGTGCACTTTTCGACGCTCGCGACGCGGATGAATCGTGGCTCACCAAAGAGCGACGGACTGGCCAGGTCGAAAAGTTGACCGGGTTGGTAGCTGCTGGCGTCTATGTCAGACACTTCGAGGTCGGGGGCCGCCTCGCGCATGTCTGCGCGCAGTTTGCTGATGGCACGGTCGGCCAGAAAGTCTTCGGCTCCCGAAACGAGAACGACGGATGCTGGGGCAATCGAAAGCCAGTCACGACCCGGAATCGCAGACTTGAGCGGCGGCTTCGAGCCTGCCTTGCCTGCTGATTTTGCGACTGCCATGAACCTCCTTTTTGAGTGGTTCCAGCCTACTGATGCGGCCGGCACTCACCGGTCTGAAACGAGTGACAGAGCATCCGCTCGTCTGACCACAAAGAGCATTCCGTTTCGGTCGGTGCGACCGATGACAGCCCCAACCGCTTCAAGCTCGTGGATGGCCGTTGGGGTGGGATGACCGTACCCATTGTCGACGCCAACGGAGATGAGTGCGACGCGCGGGTGGAGGACGTTCGTCAGGGATTCACTGGTATCCCGGGACCCGTGGTGGGCAACCTTGAGCACGTCGACAGCGCCGAGGTCGAGGTGATGGACCAACACAGCGTCTTGGGCTGCTTCTCCGAGATCACCGAGAAATGCGGCTGTGAGGTCGCCCCAGTGCCAGAGCATCGTGATGCTGCCCGGGTTTCCCACTTGCATTTCTGGTGTTACTCCGTCAGGCCAAATCACACTCCACGACGCAACACCCAGGCGCCCCGACATTCCTGCGAGCCCGCGCTCGCAGACTGCGCCACCAGCCTTGAGACTGTTGATCAATTGCTGATCCGCCTGATTTTCGGGCGAGCCGACGAGGGCTCGCGAGACCATGCCCATGACTGCCTGGGTTCCACCGACATGGTCGAGGTCGTAGTGAGTGAGCACCAGGAGATCGATGTGGGTTATTCCGAGGCGGACAACGCAGTCACGCATCCGTTCGGGTGTTCTCCCGGTGTCGATAAGCGCCACATGACTCGCCCCGACGTGATCGGTGGACCGCAAAAAGACCGCATCCCCTTGCCCAACATCACAGGCTGCGATCTTCCAGTCGGGTGGAACGACACTGACAGCTCGCGCTGCCGCAACAGACGCCGAGAATGCCGATGCACCGATACCGACGACGATCACGGCCGTGGCCAGCGGGAACCATTGCCTCCGTCGAAAAGCGAGAATGAGAAATGCTCCACTCAGTAGCAGGCAGAGCATGAGACCGACCGCGCCTGAAATCCACGGGAGCCGGGAAAAGGGGAATCTGGCAAAGGCAGTTGCCACGCGGCCTATCCACCCGGCGGGCAACCAAGCAATCCACGACATCACCTGCGCTGCAGGCGTCCAGACCACGGATACCACGCACACCAGTACACCGACAATCGTTGCGATGCCCGCCGCTGGCTCGGCCATGAGGTTGGCCACGACCCCATAAGTGGGAAGACTCGGCGACAGAAGGATCAACACGGGCTGGCACAAGAGTGTTGCTGCGATGGGGACAGCGAGAGCGGTAGCCAGCCAAGGTGAAAACCACCTGCCGAGGAGACGGCCGAGCGGGCGCGTCAGTGTGAGCAAGCCGAGGGTGGCGAACACTGAAAGGGCAAATCCATAGTTCAGGGCCCAAGTGGGACGAATTGCCAACAAGAGGATGACAGAGAGACCCAGGACGGGCAATCCGGCAGAAAGCCTGCCCATGGCCATCGCGGCGAGAACGGCGAGGGCCATGACGGCGGCACGAGAAATGCTGGGACCCGGCGTGACGAGGGCGACGAACCCGAGGAGTGCAAGGGCGGCTCCCCCAATGCGCAACCATCGTGGCGCGCCACACCAGGAGAGCAACCCGAAGACGGCAGCCGTCACAATCTGACAGTTGGCGCCGGACACAGCCACAAGGTGAGTGAGTGATGATGTCTTCATCGCCGCGTCAAGAGGGTCACTCACTCGCGAGGTGTCACCAATTGTCAGACCGGCGATGAGTTCGCCTCCTGGCCCCGGTAATGCTTTCGTCGACTCCAGAAACAACGCTCTCACCGGGCTTAGCCAGCTGCTTGGCCCAGAGAAGAGTTGCGTCAAAAGGTCGTTGGACGATCGAGGGTCTTCAATGCCTGCGATCATCATGACACCAGCAATCACCAGCCAAACAATGCCCGCGGCAATGACGATTGCATGCCTTCTCACGGCACAACCAGTGGCTTGAGGTTGGCCATGAGCTTGGCGCCGATTCCACTGACGTCGTCGAGTTGGTTCACGGACGTGAACCCGTGATGTGCGGTTCGCCAGTCGATGATGCGCTGTGCAAGGGCCGGCCCAACCCCCGGTAGGGCGTCTAGTTCAGACAGTGAGGCACGAGAGAGACTGACCTTGCTTCCTGCCACGGTGCCACCGTTGCCAACAGATGGGCCGACCCCCGTGGCACTGGCCGCCGGACATCCCACCTGCCCCTCGGCACGCACAGGGATCACCACTTGCTCGCCATCAGTGAGCGCGCGAGCCAAATTGATTCCGCACTGGTCAGCGTTGGATGCCAATCCCCCCGCTCTCAGCACGGCGTCGATGACTCTCGCTCGCGCAGATACAACGACGAGCCCTGGTTTCACCACGGCTCCGACCATATGAACCATCACCGTCGAGCTCGTCCCGGAGGTGATGACAGCGCCGGGAGGAGCTGACCCAAAAGGTTGCTGCGTGACCGTGACCGTTCGACTAGGCGTCACAAGGGCCGGCAACCCGATGACTAGCCCAACAACGACAAGAAGTGAAAGAGCTAGCGCGCTGAGGCGCCTGGGCGTGAACCACTCGGCTACAGAAACACGACGCAGCGGATCACCTTTAGCCGCGTCAGTTTTCACCACACGGTGAAAATAGAACCGATTGCCGACCAACCCGCGGCGAGGTAGCGCCATGGGACATAGTTCCAGAGGCCGCAGTCTTGGGGAAAAGACCCAAGCGCGGGGTTTGGGCGCTGGGCGCTGGGCGTTGGGCGCTGGGCGCTGGGCGTTAGGCGCTTGGCTTCGTGGCGATGTTGACGAGCTTGGGAGCGCGAACGATGACGTTCACAATCTCGCGACCCTCAAGCGACCGCACGACGCCAGGAAGCTCACGAGCCAGCGACTCAAGCTCCGCCTCCGAGATCGAAGGTGAAACATCCAGTCGATCGCGCACCTTGCCATCGACCTGAACCACAGCCGTCACCGAATCCTGAATGAGCAGAGCCGGGTCAGCCGACGGCCAGACCGCGTGAGCAACCGTAGGTTCGTGACCCAGGGCGGCCCACATGTCTTCGGCGGTGTACGGCGCATACATGTCGAGCATCATGGCGGTAACTTCGGCGGCCTCGCGCACGGCAGCATCACCGCCACCAACGCCCGAGTCGATGGCCTTGCGGGTGGCATTGACGAGGTCCATGAGACGCGCAATGACGACATTGAACTTGAACGACTCGACGAGCTTGGGGGCATCTTCGAGAAGCGCGTGCGTCACGCGACGCAGCGAAACATCACCGGATGAAAAATCCACGCCAGGCGCGCTTGTCACGTCTTGCGCCACACGCCAAGCACGAGCAAGGAACTTATTGCTGGCCGAGGGTGAAACATCCGCCCAGTCGATGTCGTCTTCGGGCGGGCCGGCGAAAGCCATCGTGAGGCGAACTGCGTCGATACCGTGCTCTTCGAGCTGGTCGGAAAGCTTGACGATGTTTCCCTTGGACTTGCTCATGGCCGAGCCATCCATCAAGACCATGCCCTGGTTGAGCAGGTTGGTGAAGGGCTCTTCGAAATCGAGGTAGCCCAGGTCGAACAACACCTTGGTGATGAATCGGGCGTAGAGCAGGTGCAAAATTGCGTGGGTCACGCCTCCGACATACTGATCAACCGGCGCCCAACGCTTGGCCTGTGCGGGATCAAAA
>CAZPVE010000077.1:0-5289 GCA_964589925.1 uncultured Aurantimicrobium sp.
GTTAGCGAAGGAAACAAAAGGGCCTTGCTCATAAACCGTGATTTCAGCGGTTTCATCGAGGCGACGAAGGCGTGCCGCGGCCGACATTCCGCCGGCAACCCCGCCAATGATGATGGTTTTCATGATGTCCTCCTGTCGCTCAAGCCAACGACATAAATGCCTTTTCCAAGGCGGCTCGGTTGCTGGAACCTTCCGGATCGTTTCCGCAGTGCTGCATCCCGGTGGCGATGATTGTGAACCCGGCACGAGTGAGTGCCGTGCTTGCGGCTGAAAGTTGGTTCAGCAACTCGGTGCAGTCGCGACCCTCATCCAGCATTCGCACAATGCCGCCGATTTGTCCCTGAACTCGAACGAGTCGATCGCGCGCACTTTTGAGTTCTTGAGGTTCGATGATCATGCGTGGCTCCATTCTCTGTTGCACTGAGGACCATTACAGCATACCCTAGGGGGTATAGGAAAGGAAGCCCGTGAATCGTCTCGCTAAGAACGTCATCATTGCCCTCGTAGCCCTCTTCGCCGTCATCGGCCTTGCCGCGTGCAGTCAAAGTAAACCAATCGACATGTCGACCGTGACCGCAGTGATTGACGTGCGCAGCGCATCCGAATTCGCAGCGGGACACCTCCAGGGTGCCCTCAACATCGACGTGGAAAGCCCCTCCTTCACGGAAGAGGTGTCCAAGCTCGACAAGAAGGGAACCTATGTGGTCTACTGCCACTCCGGTCGTCGGGCGGGCATCGCCAAAGACACCATGACTAGCCTCGGGTTCACGAACGTAACCAATGCCGGCGGCTACCAGGATGCGTCGGATGCAACCAAGCTCCCCATCGTCACCAATTAACAATCGTCAGCAACAGAAAGAAGATCCATCATGTGTCGCCAAGTAACGTGCCGTAAGTGCGGAAAAATCACCTGGGCTGGCTGCGGTCAGCACGTCAACCAGGTCATGCGCGGGGTTCCATCTTCGCAACGCTGCCAAGGCCATGAGAACGACCCTCGGGAACCTGGCTTCTTCGCCAGACTCTTCGGCAAGAAGTAGCTAGCGCGGGGCGCCTCCCGCCTGAGCGCCCCCGGCCCCTCCCAGCGTTCACAATGCGTTTGCCCAGCAGTGGGAGAATGAGGCCACTATGCGCGCCCAGGGGATGATGTGAACGACAGCAGCACGCTGATGCGCGCTGGCGCACGCGCTCCCGAGCCACGCACGCTGCTCAATATCTTGCGGGCTACAGCGGATGCGCATCCCGATGCTTCTGCGCTCGACGATGGCGTCACCCAGCTGAGCTATCGCGAGCTGCTCGACAACGTGCTCGCCGTTGCGGCCGACCTGGCGACTCGAGGTGTTCGCCGCGGCGACCGAGTCGGCGTGCGGATGGCCTCGGGCACGCATGACCTGTACATCTCGATTCTTGCGGTGATGGCCGCCGGCGCAGCTTATGTTCCGGTGGATGCCGACGACCCAGAAGAACGCGCATCCCTCGTGTTCGGTGAGGCCGACGTGGTCGGTGTGATGAGCGGCCGTGGCGAGTTTGTGCCTCATCGCCAGCTGTCGCCGGCCAACGAATCGACTGAGGGAGCTGACTCGAGCGAACCCACCGTCGACGACGACGCCTGGATCATTTTCACCTCGGGCTCGACCGGCGTGCCCAAGGGTGTTGCCGTGAGTCACCGATGCGCGGCCGCGTTTGTGGATGCCGAAGCCGGCATGTTCTTGCAGGATGCCCCAATCGGCCCGGGCGATCGCGTTCTGGCCGGTCTCTCGGTTGCCTTTGACGCATCCTGCGAAGAGATGTGGCTGGCATGGCGCTACGGCGCCTGTTTGGTGCCCGCACCCCGCTCGCTCGTGCGATCGGGAGTAGACCTGGGGCCGTGGCTGCTGGCACGCGGAATCACCATTGTGTCGACCGTGCCGACCCTGGCAGCCATGTGGCCCAGCGATTCCCTCGAGAGCGTTCGGCTGCTGATTTTTGGTGGCGAAGCCTGCCCACCCGAGCTGGTCGAGCGTCTGGCCGTGGACGGTCGCGAAGTGTGGAATACCTATGGCCCCACCGAGGCGACGGTTGTCTCCTGCGGCGCACTGGTTGATCGCACCGGCCCGGTGCGCATCGGCCTTCCCCTCAACGGCTGGGATCTGGCCGTGGTCAACGCCGAAGGTGTGCATGTCGCCGAAGGCGAGGTCGGTGAGCTCATCATCGGTGGCGTGGGCCTGGCCCGCTATCTCGATCCGCAGAAGGATGCCGAGAAGTATGCCCCGCACGAAGGCCTTGGCTGGGAGCGCGCCTACCGCAGCGGGGACATGGTTCGCTTCGAGGCCGAGGGTCTCGTTTTCGTTGGTCGCGTCGACGACCAGGTGAAGGTAGGTGGCCGTCGAATCGAGCTCGGCGAAATTGAGGCGGCACTCAACAACCTCGAGGGTGTTTCGACCTCGGCCGTGACCGTGCGCAAGACCGATGCTGGCTCCACCCTCCTCGTGGGCTATCTCGCCGTCGCCCCGGGCACGAACTTCTACCACTCCGCTGCGATGGAACGCCTGCGCGAGGAGCTACCGGCTGCCCTTGTTCCGGTCTTAACCGTGATGGATGAGCTTCCCGTGCGCACCTCGGGCAAGGTCGACCGAGCCGCTCTTCCCTGGCCCCTTCCTGATGTCGACATCGAGAGTTCGGGGATGTCCGACCACGAGATCATGCTGGCGGAACTCTGGCACGCGGTGCTGGGCGTGCCCGTGACCGAGGCCTCGGTGAACTTCTTCGACGTCGGTGGCGGATCGCTTTCGGCTGCACTCTTGGTCGCCAAGATTCGCGAGTTCGACCCGGAATTCACGGTGGCCGACGTGTATGCGCATCCGCGCCTAGGGGCCATGGCCGATGTCTTGGCCAACCGCCAAGAAGAACTGGCTCCCGAGCGCACCGACTTCCATCGGGTTACCCCCATCAAGCGAGGCGTTCAGATTCTGCAGACAGCGCTGAGCATCCCGCTGTTTATGCTCGCGGGCGTGCGATGGCTCACCTATGGCCTCGCCGCGGCACAGGTAGCGAGCTGGCTGGGAATGCCGATTTTCCCGGTCGTTCCGCTCTGGCTGCTCACCCCAGCGCTCGTGGTTTTTGGCACACCTTTCGGCCGGATGCTCATCGCCGTCGCCATCGCTCGCTCACTGCTCTCCGGGCTCAAGCCGGGCGACTATCGCCGTGGCGGGCGCGAGCATATGCGCCTGTGGTTTGCCGAACAAGCCGCCAATCATGTGGGCGCTGTGACACTGGCCGGTGCGCCGTGGATCATCTACTACGCGCGCGCGCTCGGGGCCAAGATCGACCGGGGCGTCGACCTGCACACGATTCCGCCGATTACCGGAATGCTCACCGTTGGCTACGGCGCCTCAATCGAGCCTGAGGTCGACCTCTCCGGGTATTGGATCGACGGTGACGTGGTGCGAGTCGGTGGCATTCGCATCGGTGCGCACGCCACCGTGGGGGCTCGCAGCACCCTTTTGCCGGGCACGCGCTTGGGCAAGCACAGCGAAATTGCTCCGGGATCAGCGGTTTTTGGTCGGGTTCCGGCCGGTCAACTGTGGGCCGGATCGCCAGCCCAGCGCGTGGGCAAAACGGCCGCCTGGTGGCCTGAGGAACGGCCTCCCCGTCGCACCCGCTGGGTTCCGATCTTTGCTCTGTCGTCCACGCTCTATTCCCTCCTGCCACTGATCGCCATCGTTGCCGGAGCGGCGGTGCTCTTCACCGGAATTGCCAGCGCGCACAACCTTGCCGAGGCCACCGTGGACGCCCTGGTCTGGATCACGCCCGCCGCCCTCGCCGCCGGACTCACCTTCGCCGCGCTCGTGTTGATATTTGTGCGCGTGCTCAGCTGGGGCATCCGGCCGGGAGTTCACCCCGTTCGAAGCCTGCCCGGGTGGGCCGCCTGGAGCACGGAGCGCATCCTCGACCTTTCTCGCACCTTCTTGTTCCCGATTTATTCGAGCCTGTTCACCCCCGTGTGGCTGCGATTACTCGGCGCCAAGGTCGGCAAGAACGTCGAGGCATCGACCGTTCTGCTCATCCCCAAGCTGACCACCATTCGTGACGAGGTCTTTCTCGCCGACGACACCATGATTGCTCCCTACGGGCTGGGCGGCGGCTGGGTCAAACTCGACGATGTGGAAATCGGCCGCCGAGCTTTCATCGGCAACTCGGGGCTTGCTCCCGCTGGTCACCGCGTTCCGAAAGACGGCCTCGTTGCCGTACTCTCAACAGCCCCGCGCAAATCGAAGGCAGGGTCATCGTGGCTGGGTTCTCCCCCGATGCGCCTGCGCCGAACGATCGCGGTCACCGACGACGAACGCACCTACCACCCGCCCCTCGGCCTGAAAATCGCCCGCACTCTGTGGGAACTGTGCCGCGTCGTCCCCGTGATTGTCACCAACGCCATCGGACTCGGAGTCATCTTCACCCTGCTGTGGCTGACCGCAGAAATCGGTGTGGGCCTTGCGGTGTTGGTCAGCGGTGTGGTCATGCTCGCTGCCGGAGCTGCCGCCGCCGCGGTCAGCACGCTCGTCAAATGGATACTCGTCGGCCGCATTCGCGCTACCGAACATCCCCTCTGGTCGTCGTTCATCTGGCGCACCGAGGTCGCTGACACCTTCGTCGAGCTGGTCGGAGCCCCCTGGTTCGCGCAATACATGCACGGCACCCTCGGACTCGTGTGGTGGTTGCGCAGCATGGGCGCGAAGATTGGCAAGGGAGTTTGGTGCGACACGTACTGGCTTCCCGAGGCAGACTTGGTTGTTATGGAAGACGGGTCAACGGTGAACCGCGGATGCGTGGTACAGACGCACCTCTTCCACGACCGCATCATGAGCCTTGGCGAGGTGCGCCTCAAGGCTGGCGCAACGCTCGGTCCCCACTCGGTCATTCTTCCGGCCGCGACCCTCGGCGAGCACGCGACCATCGGCCCCTCGTCACTGGTGATGCGCGGCGAGTTTGTTCCCACCGGTAGCCGCTGGAGCGGCAACCCCATTGGCCCGTGGCGAGAAGTCACGATCGGCAAGTACTTCAAGGCGGTGAGTTAGCGTGCCCGGCCCCGGCGCAGTCTCGCTCAACGATCCGTATGCCCCCATCAGCGGCAATGGCGGCTACGTCGTCGTGCACTACGACATCGATGTCACCTACAAGCCCTCGACCGGGCGACTGGACGGCACAGCGACCATCACCGCTCGCGCCACCTCAGGCCTGACTCGGTTCACACTCGACCTGGTCAAACTTCGGGCCAGCAAAGTGAGCGTGGATCGCGTCCGCGTGAAGAAGCTT
>CAZPVE010000078.1:0-5284 GCA_964589925.1 uncultured Aurantimicrobium sp.
ATCTGCCGAAGTGTCGATGAGAAATGCCCTGAGCCTGACAAACGCTCAGGATCGCTCGTCCAGCCGCAGCCTGTTCAACATTCTGAGAGCAAACATTTTCACGCTCTTCAACGCAGTCGTGGGAGGAAGCTTTCTGCTCCTGCTTCTTCTGGGCCAATTGAAGGACGCGCTCTTCGGCTTCGCCGTGATTGCGAACGTGACCATCGGGATCGTTCAGGAATTCAGTTCGAAGCGAGCTTTGGATCGTGTTGCAATTCTGAATCAACCCAAGGCGCGTGTTCTCCGCAATGGCATTCAGGAGGAGATATCGCTTGGTTCGGTGGTGCTTGATGACGTGCTCGTCCTGCGTGCGGGTGATCAAGTCTCGGCGGATGCCAGAGTTCTCAGCAGCCAAGGATTCGAAGTCGATGAGTCGATGCTGACCGGCGAATCCGACCCTGTCGATAAGCCGAAGGAAGCAATCGTTCTGTCTGGTTCGAGTGTGGTCGCCGGGAGCGCTTATGCGCGCACCATCCGGGTCGGACTCGAGTCGTACTCGAGTGCCATAACCCTCGAAGCGAGACGCTTTTCATTGGTTAGCTCAGAACTAAGGAATGCTTTGTCCCGAATCGTGCGATGGATTTCGTGGGCGCTTATACCGCTCATGCTCATTGCTCTGAACGGTCAGATGCAAGCCGTCGGTGGGTGGCAAACTGCCATTTCGAACGGCGACTGGGTGCACGCTGCCGTGGCATCAATCGCGTCAATCATCAGCATGATTCCTCAAGGGCTCGTTCTCATTACCAGCATTGCCTTTGCTGTTGCAGCTGTGAAGCTTTCTCGTCAGCGCGTTCTCGTGCAAGAGCTCCCAGCGGTGGAGGGTCTCGCTCGTGTTGACGTGATCTGTTTTGACAAGACCGGAACACTGACCGAGGGTGACATTGAGTTTGCCGAGACGATATATGTCGACAAGGCCAAGACTGCAGAGGCCCAAAGTGTCCTTGCGTGGTTCGCGAACGCCGATGATGCGAATGCAACGACGAGGTGTCTCGCCTCCGCCTATCCACCGGATGTCAAGAGAGGCAAGGTCACCGGAGTCGTTGAGTTCTCGTCTGCACGAAAATGGAGCGCCCTGGAGTTCGTGGATGCGGGCACCTGGTTGCTCGGCGCTCCGGAAATGGTCCTCGACGCATCAGGAACCCAAAGCGCCGCTGTACTCGCGCAAGCGCAAGAACTTGCCGGGACAGGGCTCAGAACATTGGTTCTCGCCAGGACGGAGTCCAGGCTGTCCGAGGAGCAGCGACCAGGAGGCCTCTCCCCTGTCGCGCTCGTCACATTGCGTGAAAAGGTGCGTGGTGACGCGCCTGAGACGATCGCCTACTTTCTCGAGCAAGGGCTCGCCCTCAAAGTCATCTCGGGAGATAGCCCGCAGACCGTAAGTGCGGTTGCTCGCAACGCTGGAATTCCTGGTGCAGATAGCCCGGTCGATGCACGAGAGTTGCCCGACGACATCGGCGACCTAGGCCGTGTTCTCGACACACACACCGTATTCGGACGGGTAACGCCCGAGCAGAAGAAGCAGATGGTTTTGGCGCTCCAGTCGCAGGGTCACGTTGTAGCGATGACCGGCGATGGGGTGAACGATGCGTTGGCTTTGAAGCGAGCAGACCTCGGCATTGCGATGGGAAATGGCTCCGCGGCCACGAAGGCTGTTTCACGCATAGTGCTTCTAGACAGCCGTTTCGCTAGTTTGCCGGGTGTCGTTGCCGAAGGTAGACGTGTCATAGCCAACGTCGAGCGCGTTTCTCGTCTCTTTTTGACAAAGACTTCTTGGGCCATGCTTCTCGCTGTCGTGTTTGGCATCATGCTGTGGCCGTTCCCGTTTCTCCCACGGCAGCTTTCCGCCGTTGACGGCTACACGATCGGTATTGCGTCGTTCTTCCTGGCTCTTCTACCCAATCCGCGTCGTTACTTAGCTGGATTCTTGAGGCGATCCCTAATGTTTTGCATTCCCGCGGGAGTCCTCACGGGCGGGCTCGTCATTGCGGCCGACTCGTACATGCGCCTCTCCGGGGGGTTCACGGCGGCTCAAACCCAGACCGTGATTTCACTCGTTTTGTCCCTGAGTGGCCTCTGGGTTCTGGTTGCCCTATCTCGACCCCTGAATGGCCCGAGGCTTGCGATTGTGGCGGGTATGTACGCCATGTTTATCGGCGTGTTCACAATCCCCCTCGTCAGAGACTTTTTTGGATTCGTCCCGCTCCCGGCAGAGCTTCTCGTCGTGGCAGCAGTCGCAGGTACTCTGGCCTGCCTCAGCATCGAAGCCGTCGACCGAGTTGTCGCGCGGATTCTCGTCAAGGTCCAAGCGCGCAGCGACGAGAGCTAAAGAGCTGGTATTGCCCTGCGCCGAGGGGCTATGACGCGGCCCTAGGCCGAGACAGGTGTGGCTGCCTCTTCGGCTAGCGAGGCCTTCCATGCGACCAATGCTCGAACATCCTCGCTCTTGTCTTTAGCGAGGGCTTCCATGGCGTCAGCAGGAACGAAATAGTTGATAGCAACCCAGCTGCGTACGAGGGCAGATTTATCACTGGCGAGTTCGCGCAGGATGTCACACGGGGTGGTTTCGTTGCGAGCGACGCACACCCGAACGCTCTCTACCTTGTCGTGAGCAAGCTTGCGCATATCTTCCTCAGGGAGGTGATAGCTCAGTGCTGCACTCTCACGAATTTTGAAGTTCTTATCGGCTGCCATGGCGCGTAGCCGCGCAATCTTGCTTTCTGTCACGGGAGGCGAGCTGAACTTGGCGATAGCTTCATTCGCTAGGCCCGCATCCGTGCGCAAGAGATCAAGCTGGCGACGTTGAGCCGGAGTGTTGAATCTGATGCATGACATGGGAATAGGTTAGGCCCGCACAGCCCAAGTTGCCGTATTGAAACGCCTAGCTATTCGCTCGTTAGGGCGTAGAGAGCGACTGCGGATGCGGCGGCGACGTTAAGGGAGTCGACACCGAGGAGCATCGGAATTGTCACCACGCTATCCGCAGAGCTCAAAGCGGCAGCGCTGAGTCCGTCCCCCTCGGTCCCGAGAACGAGCGCGACCTTGTCTGGGCGGTCTCTTGCGAAGTCGCGAAGGGAAATTGCATCGTCCGAGAGCGCGAGAGCGGCGATGTGGAAACCATATCGGTGAAGCAAAGTGCGACTGTCGTTCCAGCCACCGATGCGTGCCCACGGCACTTGGAGAACTGTCCCCATCGAGACTCTGATGCTCCGACGATACAGCGGGTCCGCGCAGGATGGCGTGACGAGCACGGCGTCGGCGCCCAGCCCAGCTACCGATCGAAAAACAGCCCCGACGTTGGTGTGGTCAACAATGTCTTCGAGCACAACGATGGTCTTTGCCGTCTGGAGTAAAACCTCCGCGTCGACTGCTGCGGGTCGGTGCATGGATGCAAGGGCCCCTCGATGCATGTGATACCCAGTGATTTGCTCAAGAACCGAGCTATCGGCGACAAAGATTGGGCAGTCTGGGTACGCGGCAAGAATATCCAGCACAGAATCGACCCAGTCGTGTGGGCACAGAACTGCACGAGGCTGGTGTCCTGCGGCAAGGGCTCGAGAAATCACTTTTCGTGACTCGGCGATGTATAGACCGTCTTCAGGTTCACGAATCTTGCGAAGCGCAACGTCGGTGAGTCGCGAAAAATCATCGAGGCGAGGATCGTTCAGATCAGAAACCTGGATGACGACGGGCACATTTCCCCCAAAATTCGGCGTGAATCAAGATTCTGGCACGAAACATCGCTGAAACGAGAAAGTCTTAGAGTTCACTCATGGCGTCGGCGCACAAGATTCAGGGCCTCGACAGTGGGATTGATTCCCTGCTGGACGTGGTTTCGTCGCGCACCATTGCCGTCCTGACTGGTGCCGGTGTCAGCACGGACTCAGGAATCCCCGACTACCGGGGCAAAGGTGTGTCCAAGCGCACCCCGATGAACATTTCCGATTTCCTGGGGTCCGCCACGTCGCGTCAGCGGTATTGGGCCGGCGCGCACGTGGGGTGGAAGTCGTTTTCGGCAGCAGAGCCCAACGCGGGCCACCTCGCTATCGCCGCTATGGAGCAGGCCGGGATTATCGAGGGTGTCATCAGCCAAAACGTTGATGGGCTTCATCGCCGAGCAGGCAGTAGCCACGTGATCGACCTTCACGGTTCACTTGACCGGGTTGTCTGCCTCGAATGCTCGCAAACCTATGATCGCAGCGCTATTGAGGCCCGTCTCAGCGAGGCGAACCCGTGGCTCGATGACATTGCCAATATCGTTTTGGCGCCAGATGGCGATGTCAATGTCACCGACTACTCCAGCCTGATTATTCCGGAGTGCACCGTTTGTGGGGGCGTCTTGAAACCCGATGTGGTCTTCTTTGGCGAGTTCGTTCCGCTCAAGATTTACCAAGCCGCTACGTCCCATGTAAAACGCGCTGAGTGCCTTCTCGTGGCTGGTTCCTCTTTGGCCGTGAATTCGGGAATGCGCTTGATTGACATCGCTCGAAAGAAGCGCATCCCCATCATTATCATCAACCGGGGCGAGACCAAGGCCGACAAGTACGCCACGCTGAAGCTCGAGGCCGGAACCAGTGAAGTCTTAGAGGCTCTTGCTGGTGGGCTGGGAGCCAACCTCTACGAGGACATCGAATAGTTTTCGAGCCGAGGCGCTCCAGCTGAATGTAGCGGCACGCAAGACGCCTGCTTGAGAGTGGAGCTCGGCCGAACCGGGGGTCTCCAGGGAGCGAATCGCCCGCACGAAGGATTGAGGATCGTCTACGTCTGCGTAGAGCGCCGCTTCTCCCCCGATCTCCCGAAAGATCGGGATGTCGGAACAGACAACAGGGGTGCCCTGAGTCATCGCTTCAATGACGGGTATGCCGAACCCTTCATCGCGCGATGCGGTAACCGAGGCCGTTGCCTCCGCGAGCAAATGGGCGTAGTGAGCGTCGTCTACGCCGTTGTGGAAGACAAGGGATGCTGGTCCGGCCAAGCTTTGAAGACGCATGCGGTCGCGCTCGTGAATTCGGCTCAGCAAGTGAAGGGTGTAGTCCGGCAGGCTTGACGCCGCCTCCACAAGGGTCTCAACGTTCTTGTAGGGCATGAACGAGCCCATGTAGACCAGAGACTTGGTTCGGGTTGCCGGGCGCACCTGAGGAAGTTTCTCCGCCGCGTTCGGGACGATGAAGATCGGTTCTTGAGTGAGCTTGTGAGTCACAAGCAGCGATTTGGTCGTCTCGGAAATGGTGACGACAGCATCACACCC
>CAZPVE010000079.1:0-5267 GCA_964589925.1 uncultured Aurantimicrobium sp.
GTCAAATACGAGGATTAGCTCGTCTTCTTTACCCTTGTCGAGGCCGTAAGCCAGTGCGGCCGCGGTGGGCTCGTTGATGATGCGGAGCACGTTGAGACCAGCGATCTCACCGGCGTCCTTCGTGGCCTGACGCTCAGCGTCGTTGAAGTACGCGGGCACCGTGATCACGGCATCGGTGACGGTGTCGCCGAGGTACTGCTCAGCGTCGCGCTTGAGCTTGCCGAGAATACGAGCCGAAAGCTCCTGAGGGGTGTACTTCTTGTCGTCGATGCCGACGGTCCAGTCGGTTCCGATGTGACGCTTGACCGATGCGATGGTGCGGTCAACGTTGGTGACGGCCTGGCGCTTGGCCGGTTCACCGACGAGCACCTCTCCGTCTTTGGTGAAGGCGACGACCGAGGGGGTCGTGCGGAAGCCTTCTGCGTTTGCGATGACGGTGGGTTCTCCACCCTCAAGTACAGACACCACCGAGTTGGTGGTTCCGAGGTCAATGCCTACTGCACGTGACATATCTGTGTTTCTCCTTGTTTTTATTGAGTGTTTCTAAGTCTTTATGCGAACTTGCGTCGCATTGACTCAAGTTTGACACCTGTGGATAACTTTGTCAACTCAAACTTGATAAACCCTGGCTCAAGTTTGGAAAGTTCACTGATTGGTATGCGAAATGGCTACTTTTTGACCCCCCTTCGCCACTAGCCTGAACGCATGATGAGCGACGTAGCCTCCCACCCCAAAGCCCGCGCCAGCCAGATTTGGAGCTGGGCCCTCTGGGACTGGGGAACCTCGGCCTTCAGCGTGATCATCACCACCTTTGTCTTTCCGATCTTCATCGTGCAGGCACTATTTGCCCCCGACGGAAAGACAACCCTCGGCCTCGAATCAGGATTCACCTGGGCGTACGTCGCTTCGGGCATCATCGTTGCCCTGGTTGCGCCAGTGCTTGGACAGCGCGCCGACCGCTCGCGCAAGACCAAGACGTGGCTGGGGGTCAACACGTTCGTGGTTGGCCTGGCGACCATCCTCATGGTGTTCTTGGTGCCCAACAGCGGCTTCTTTGTTTTTGGCCTCGCGCTCTATCTCATCGCCAATGTGTTCTATGAGTTCGCGTTCGTGAACTACAACACCGTGCTCGTTCAGATCACGAATCCGCGCAACATTGGCCGGGTTTCCGGTTTCGGCTGGGGCCTCGGTTACATCGGTGGCATCGTCGCGCTGTTGGTCGTGCTCGCTGGATTCGTGGGGCTGGGCCAAGGCACCGGCCTGTTCGGCATCACGCAGGATGCGCAGCTAAACATCCGCATGGCCTTCCTCTTCACCGGCATCTGGGTGATCCTGTTCACCATTCCCGTGCTGGTGGGCACCCCCAAGGCGCCGGCACTTGAGGTCGGCCCCAAGATCGGCATTTTTGCCTCCTACAGCAAGCTGTTCGGCGACGTCGCCAACCTGTGGCGCACCGAACGCACGACCTTCAATTTCTTGATTGCCAGCGCGATTTTCCGTGATGGCCTTGCTGCTGTTTTCACCCTGGGCGCCGTCATCGCCGCGGCCGTCTTTGGGTTCGAAACCAAAGACATCATGATGTTTGGCATCGCCGCGAACCTGGTCGCCGGTATCGGTGTGTTTCTGGGTGGTGTCATCGAAGACAAGATCGGGCCAAAGAAGCTCATCATCGCCTCCCTGATTGGCCTCATTATTGGTGGCCTCTATGTCTTCTTCTTGCGCGACATGGGCACCATCACCTTCTGGATTGGTGGGCTAATTTTGAGCTTCTTCGTCGGCCCAACCCAATCAGCCAGCCGCACATTCCTAGGTCGCCTGACGACGCCCGGGCGTGAGGGTGAGCTCTACGGCCTCTATGCCACCACTGGTCGCGGGCTCAGCTGGCTCACCGGACTGTTGTTTGCCATCGTCGTCGCTCTCACAGGCAACACCGCCTGGGGTATTTTCGCGATTGTGGCCGTTCTTGCGATCGGTCTCGGCCTGACAATCCCGCTGAAGCCAAACTTCAAGCGCTAGCCGTGCAGCCAGGTGAAGATGAGCAACATCGTCACCACAAAACCGGCAAAGAAGTTGATGCCGAGGAACTTCTTCCAGCCGCGGTTAGCCTGCTCGCAGTCTTCGTCGCTCAGGTTTCTGAACGGCCACACCATGAGCAGGTAAGGAACCACGGTTGCCGACGCCACCCAGAAGGGCCAGGTCGGCTGTGCGAAGAACGCGCCGCTGAGAATGAGAACTCCGGCGAGCGCATACGCACCCATGGCAAAGCGCGAGGTCCATGCGGCACCCATGGCAGTCGCCACAGAACTGAGCCCGCCCTCGCGGTCGGCCTGAATATCCTGCACGGCGCCAAAGGCGTGCGATGCGATGCCCCACAAGAAGTAGGCCACCAGGATGCCCCACAGTGCCGGGGTGAACAGAGCGCCCGCGAGCACCAAGCCGTAGATGGCCGGGCTTACAAAGTGCGTGCTGCTCGTGATCGAGTCGAGGAACGGAATCTCTTTGAAGCGCAGACCCTTCATCGAATAAGCGACCACAGCGAACATGCTCACGGCGAGCACCAACCACGAGAGCGGGCTGCCGACGGCGACCAGGTACACAAGAAAAGGAACATTCGTGATGAGCACGGCCCACAGGGTGATGCGGTGCATGCGTGGGTCGAGCACCGCACCCTCGACGCCGCCCTTTCGCGGGTTGCGCATGTCTGACTCGTAGTCGAAGACGTCGTTGATGCCGTACATGGCGAGGTTGTAAGGAATCAGAAAAAAGATGGTACCGATGATGAAGGTGGCATCAACCTGCCGCGTCGTCATCAGGTAACCGGCGGCGAAGGGGAACGCCGTATTGATCCACGAGAGCGGGCGGCTCGAAACGAACAACTGCTTCAGGATGTTCATGCCGCATCCCCCTCAATAACCGAGCCGGCCGACCCCACCGTGGGCGTGCCCTTGAATGGGCCGAAGTGGCCGAGCAGCCCCCACAGGGTGGGCAGCACGAGCACCGCGGCAATCGAATACGCAAAGTCTTCGATGGGCGCGATGCCGATGTAGATGCCACTGATCTTGGCCGGGTCATAGGCCACGATGCCTGCGCCGATGATGAGGTTGTCGAAGACGGCCGTGAAGACGAGCAGCACGATGAGCGTGATGGCGTACTTCAGGCCCAAGTTCGGCCGGCGAGTTTTACCGGTCGACTCGATGGCGCCACTTTGGCCCCGCCCATAGATGCCCGCCGAACCCCGGGCCAAAGGACGTCCATCACGTCGACCTTGACCTCCCCGCGCCTTGCGCGCCATGTGCACGCCGATCGCAGCCATCGTCGCGACGAAGAAGGCGAAGGCAATCGCCAAGAAGATGGCGTTCAGGCCGGCGTAGGTCATCGCACTGCCTTTCGAGCCTTGGCCACGTTCACCGCATTGATCGCGCGACCGGCGAACTCAAACAGGTTCATCGTCAGGTAGCACAGCAGGGTCAAAAAGAAGATCTCCTCGAGCGGCAGCTCGGGCGCGAGCTGGATGCCGGTCACATACGGTGACGACCCGCGAAAAAAGACTCCCGCCCCGATGCCCGCCACATCCCAAGCCAGAAAGAACACGAGCCCGACGATGAGCACGATGAGGGCGCGTCGCCAGTTGACCCAGAAGAACAGCTTGAAGCGAGCGTCAAGCACGACCATCCCGGTGAGGGAGACGGTCAGGGCCAGCAGGTACGCCCAGGTGATCATCGATCAACCGTGGGAAACAGCGGCTCGGGCAGAGCTTCGGTGGTGGTGTCGCCGCGCAGGCGCTTGACCAGCACCTCGGCACTAATCAGACACATCGGAAGACCGATCCCCGGGATGGTCGAGCCGCCGGCAAAGAACAGGCCGTCGACCTTCTTGCTCACGTTGCCTGCCCTAAAGAACGCACTCTGGCTGAGCACGTGGCTCGGACCAAGGGCGCTGCCCTTCCACGAGTTGAGGTCGCTGGCGAAGTCTGCCGGGCCGACCGTGCGGCGCACGACGATGCGCGAAGCCAGGTCGGGCACACCCGCCCACTCGGCAATCTGCGCGATGGCAGCGTCTGCAATTTGTTCGACCTGCTTGTCGCCTTTGCCGTTTACCCCACCCTTGCCGATCGAAACATCCGCCGGAATCGGAACGAGGATAAACAGGTTGGTGTCGCCCTTGGGGGCAACCGCGGCGTCTGTTGCGCTGGGCTTGCAGACATAAATGGATGCGGGGTCAGGCACACTCGTCGGCTCATTGAAGATGCGCCCAAAGTTGTCGTGCCAATCGCTCGTGAACAAGAGCGTGTGATGCTCGAGCTGCGGCACCTCGCCCTTCACGCCGAGGTAGACCAGCGCGGCCGAGGGGCCGGGCACGCGGCTCTCCCACCACTTGGCGGGGTAGGTCTGCAGTGCCGGGGGCAGCAGCTTGGTCTCGCTGAAGTGCAGGTCGGCGGCCGACACCACGATGTCGGCGTGCAAGGTCTTGGTCGAGCCGGTGGCGGCGGTGTACTCCACGCCCTGAACTCGGGCCTTCTTGCGGTTGCCCGCTGGGTTGACCGTGGTCAGGATGCGCGTCACATCGGCACCCGTCACAATCTGCACGCCCTCGGCCTTCGCCAGAGCCGAGATGGTCTCGATGACCTTGGCGAAACCTCCCTGGGCATAGAGCACACCATCTTCGAGGTCGAGGTAGCTCATCAGGTGGTACATGCTCGGGGTGATGTACGGGCTCGAACCGAGGAACACGGCCGGGTATCCCAGCACTTGCTGCAGGCGGTTGTCCTTCACATGCCGGGCGGCAAAGTCGGCCAGGCTTTCGCGCAGCAAGCTCACGAGCTTGGGGGTGCGCTTGAGCACATTGGCACGAACCAGCGGCGTGAACTTCTCGAAGCTCGTGTACAAGAAGCGCTCTTTGGCGATCTCGTAGGTGTCGCGAGCCGACGCCAGGTAGCGTTCCATCGCCGGGCGCGAACCGGGCTCGAGCTTCTCGAACGCGTCGAGGTTTTTCTCGCGGTCGGCACGCACATCCAACTTGGTCGGCTTCTTGCGCTTGCCGTTCTTGGCCAGCTCGCCCTCGAACAAGACGCGGTAGCCGGGGTCAAGCTTGCTCAGGTTCAGCTGCTCATCGCTCGAGGTTCCCAGCAGCTTGTAGAAGTGGTCGAACACCTCAGGCATGAGGTACCACGACGGGCCGGTGTCGAAGCGGAAGCCCTTCGACTCCCACGAACCTGCGCGGCCACCCAGGGTGGCGTGCTTCTCGAGCAGGGTGACGTCGTAGCCGTC
>CAZPVE010000080.1:0-757 GCA_964589925.1 uncultured Aurantimicrobium sp.
GGTCAGAAGGTCGTCGCCACCAACCGCAAGGCGCGACACGACTATTCCATTGAAGACACGTTTGAGGCCGGTCTCGTGCTGATGGGCACCGAGGTCAAGTCGCTGCGCGCAGGTCGCGCATCCCTCGTGGATGGTTATGCGTTCATTGAGAACGGTGAGGCGTGGCTGGATGCCGTGCACATTCCCGAGTACACCGAGGGAACCTGGACCAACCACTCGCCGCGTCGCAAGCGCAAGCTGCTCATGCACAAGCAAGAGATTGTGAAGCTCTCGAGCAAGGTAAAAGAGGGTGGTTTCACTCTGATTCCGCTGTCGATCTACTTCAGCGATGGTCGCGCCAAGGTTGAGCTTGCTCTGGCCAAGGGTAAGAAGGAATACGACAAGCGCCAGGCGCTACGCGAGAAGCAAGATACTCGTGAGGCCGCGCGTGCGATGCGCACGAAGAACCGGTTGGGCGAATAAGCGCGGGGCGCTTACCCGAGTGTGACGAGCTCCCTAGTTCGGGAGGTTGGCCTCGATTGCGGCAACGATCTCGGGTGCATCCGGCTTGGTCGTCGGGCGGAAGCGCAACACCTCGCCGTTTGGAGTGACCAAGAACTTCTCAAAGTTCCATTTCACGTTGCCGGCCTTGCCCTCGCCGTCTTTGACTTTGGTGAGTTCAGCGTAGAGCGGGTGCTTGCCGCGGCCGTTGACCTTCACTTTGTCCATCATGGGGAAGGTGACACCCCAGGTTGTGGAGCAATACTGGGCAATATCG
>CAZPVE010000080.1:767-5264 GCA_964589925.1 uncultured Aurantimicrobium sp.
GCGTGAGGCGTACTTCTTCTGGAGGTCTTCGAGCTGTTCGTACTGCGGGGTGAGTCCGCACTTTGATGCAACATTGACCACCATGACGAGCTTGCCGGCGAATTCGGCAAAGGTGGTCTCGCGTCCGTCGAGAGTAGTCAGGGCGATGTCGTTCAGTGAAGTGGCCATGTGCTCAGAGTAGCCCGGAATATTGCGTGTCAGCCAGGCGTTGTACACTTCAACGCGTGCCATTCTGGCGCGTTTTGATAACTCAACAGCGTGTGATGTGACTAACGCCCCCACCTCGGTGGGCTCTCATGGGGATGATCGGTTTCGACATTGCCTGCAAGCGGGAGAGAAGCGGGTCGAGGATGCAGAGATATCTCGTTAACGAAATCTGCAAAATATAGGTGCCAATACAAAGCGCGCCGACTTCGCCCTCGCTGCCTAGAGCTAGCGAGCCTGAAGTCCGTCGGTTCTAGGGTCTGTTCTCGCCCTGGTTCTCGGCGTCATTGAGAGAACTTGCTGCGGTATTACGCCTGAGGGCACCGCGGGACTTGTACTCGGGCTGGGCTTGTCGACTTAGGTGCTCATGGCAAAGGTCGGAGTCAAGTAGAACGCTTTCATGAGCTACACCCGTAGAAGACTCACAATTTCAGCAGTGGACGGGGGTTCAATTCCCCCCATCTCCACCACTGGCGCACATCACACGCTGCTTGAGCATCGTTCTCTAAGAAAGCTGCAGGTGCAGGCGGCTCGCTTCACGCGAGAGAGCCATTGCCGAAGTTGCCACGGCAGGCCCGATCTTGGTGAGGTCGGCCAGGTCGAGGTGCACGCTGACCGAAATAGCGGCAACGACTTCACCGTCGCCTCCGAATATCGGCGCGGCCGCACATCCCACGTTCGCGGTGGATTCTTCGCGTTCGTAAGCGATGTGCGTTTCGCGAATCGCCTCAAGCTCGGAGCGCAAGCGGTGAGGGTCGGTGATGGTCTTGGGGCCGATAGGGGACAGGGGCTGAGCCAGAAGGGCGTCAACGACTTTGCTGTCCGAGTGCGCCAAGAGTGCCTTGCCCACGCCCGTGGCATACGCCGGCAGGCGGCCCCCCACGCGAGACGCCAGCGGGGGAGTGTTGCGACTGCGCAGAATCTGCACATAGACAACCTCTTGGCCTTCGAGCACAGCGAGGTGCACAGTCTGGCCGGTTGCGTTCAGGAGCTCCTTCATGGCGGGCAGAGCCAGCTTGCGAAGGTCAATCGGGCGGGCGGCTTGCTGACCCAGCTCAAACAGGCGAAGTCCGAGGCGGATGTGGTCGTCATGCCGCTCCAGGAGGCCGGTCTCCACCATCTCTGCGACGATGCGAGAAACCGAGGCTTTGGGGATGCCGGTTCGACGGGAAATCTCAGAAATTCCGAGCACGCGATCCGCACCTTGAAAGGCCCGGAGCACCTCCGAAACGCGGGAAATCATGGTGGGGCCGGTGTCTCGGTCAGCGGAACGCATGGTTTGAGTATCCCTGTTCTGGCGCGACTATGTCAAAGTAGGTTTCTTTACTGACAACGGAGTCCCACATGCAGGCAGCACAGCAGCGCGAGGCAGCAGACCTTCTGCTCGAGGCATACAACGGAACGCCCATTGCCCCGCTGACGTCGACCTTCGACGGAATCACTCCTGAGGACGCCTACGCCATTCAGCTGGCTCAGGTGGACTCCTGGAAGAAGCAGGGCCGTGTTATCAACGGCTACAAGGTTGGACTCACCTCGCTCGCCGTTCAGAAGCAGCTTGGCGTTGACTCGCCCGACTTCGGACACCTGTTCACCGACATGTACTTTCTCAGCGGTGAGGCTATTCCTGCCGACACTTACATGCAGGCTCGCGCAGAACCTGAGATTGCGTTCGTTCTCAAGAAAGACCTCGCTGGCCCTGGCGTAACCATCGCTGACGCCATCGGCGCCGTCGACTACGTCGTGGCTTCGCTCGAGATCGTCGACTCCCGCATCGCCGACTGGAAGATCACGCTTGCTGACACCATCGCCGACAACGCCTCGTCGGGTGGCGTCATTCTCGGCACCAAGCCGCTCAAGCTCGAGGATGTCGACCTGCGCACCATGGGTGTCAACCTGTACCGCAATGGCCAGTTGGCTCACACCGGTGCCGGTGCCGCAGTTCTCGGTTCGCCCATCTCATCACTGGTATGGCTGGCCAACACCCTCGGAAGCCTTGGCACCACCATGGAGGCCGGCTCCGTCGTTCTCCCCGGTGCCGTTACTCCCATGGTTCCTGGTAACCCCGGCGATGTCGTGACCGCCGTCTTCGACGGTCTCGGCAGCGTCACCGCTCGATTCGCCTCCGCATAGTTCACCCGTTCTCGAAGGGAACACACATGACAAACAACGACCTCGGCCGCAAGCCCATTGCCGCCATTGTCGGGCCGGGAAACATCGGCACGGACCTCATGATCAAGCTCAAGCGTCGTGATGTTTTCGACCTGCGCTACATGATCGGTGTCGACCCCGCGTCGGACGGTCTCGCTCGCGCAAAGCGCCTGGGTATTGAGGCGTCCGCTGAGGGAGTTGACTGGCTTCTCAAGCAGGATGTTCTGCCTGACATCCTCTTTGAAGCAACTGCGGCGACCCCGCACAAGATCAACGCACCTCGCTACGAAGAGGCGGGCATCCGTGCTGTTGACCTCACGCCCGCAGCAGTCGGGCCCTTCGTGTGCCCCGCCGTGAACCTCGGCGAGCACCGCGATGCAATGAACATCAACATGATTACCTGTGGTGGACAGGCAACAATCCCCATGGTGCACGCCGTGTCGCGTGTCACCCCGGTGAGCTATGCCGAGATCGTCGCTTCGATCTCCTCGAAGTCCGCAGGTCCGGGAACTCGCGCGAACATCGACGAGTTCACCGAAACAACATCTTCAGCCATCGAGCGAATTGGTGGGGCCGCCAAGGGGAAGGCCATCATCATTCTCAATCCGGTGGAACCGCCCCTTGTCATGCGCGACACCGTGTTCGCCGCAATTGATGCCGACGCAGACAAGGACGCCATCACCGAATCGATTCATCGAGCGGTGGCTGAAGTTCAAACTTATGTTCCGGGATACCGCCTCAAGGTTGACCCTCAGTTCGACGACCCCAACCCGCTGTGGGGTGGCAAGGCTCGCGTCGGCATCTTCCTTGAAGTGACGGGCAACGGTGACTACCTTCCCGATTGGGCCGGAAACCTCGACATCATGACGGCTGCAGCCAACCGCGCTGCCGAACTGATTTACCACCCCGAACTGGCCGGTGCAGCGGAAGGACGCAAGAAATGAGCACTGTTGTAGAACGTGATGTTCGCATCACTGACACCACCCTGCGCGACGGATCGCACGCCGTTCGTCACCAGTTCACTGAAGACAACGTCCGCGCGGTAGCCGGTGCCCTCGACAAGGCTGGCGTGGCTGTGATTGAGGTTACACACGGTGATGGTCTCGCTGGGTCGTCGTTCAACTACGGTTTCGGCCTCGTCCCCGACGTCAAGCTCATCGAGGCCGCCGTGGGAGCCGTTCAGAACGCAAAGATTGCTGCCCTGCTGCTGCCTGGACTCGGCACTGTGCACGAGATTAAGGAAGCCCACAAGGCTGGTGCGTCGCTCCTTCGTGTCGCCACGCACTCGACCGAAGCCGACGTGAGCATCCAGCACTTCGGTGCTGCTCGCGAACTTGGCCTCGAAACCGTCGGTTTCTTGATGCTCTCGCACATGACCCAGCCCGGTGAGTTGGCTCGTCAGGCACGCATCATGGCCGACGCTGGTTGCCAGTGTGTCTATGTTGTTGACTCGGCCGGCGCGCTGATGCCCTCGGGCGTCGAGGCGCGAGTGAAGGCTCTCACCGAAGAGCTCGGCACGGATGCACAGGTCGGCTTCCACGGACACCAGAACATGAGCCTGGGTGTGGCCAACTCGCTCGTGGCCTACGCTGCGGGTGCTCGCCAGATTGATGGCACCTTGCGTGCGCTTGGTGCCGGCGCAGGAAACACGCCCACAGAGGCCCTGGTCGCTGCTCTCGACGCTTCCGGTGTCAAGACGGGCATCGACCTCCAGCTCATCCTTTCGGCTGCCGAAGATGTTCTCGCCCCAATCGCACCTTGGTTCCCCGAGATCAGCCGCGACGCCATCGTGATGGGCCGTTACGGTGTCTACAACTCGTTCCTGCTGCACGCCAAGCGCGCTGCTGAGCGTTACGACGTGCCGGCCTACGCCATCCTTCGTGAAATTGGTCAGGCTGGATACGTTGGTGGTCAGGAAGACATGATCATCGACGTGGCGATCCGCCTGCGCGACGAGAAGCTCGCTGGAGCAGGAAAGTAGCTATGGCCATCAACGACATCGCCTCTGCAACGCAGGCGCTTCTCACCGCTGAAGCAACGCGCACTGAGCGTACGCGCATCACGGATGAGTGGACCGACCTTGACCTCGAGACTGGATACAAGATTCAGCGCTCTTTTGTTGAGGCCAAGGTCGCCGCGGGGGAC